>JARROY010000176.1:0-5229 GCA_037383445.1 Anaerolineales bacterium
ACTTTTCCAGCCACCCCTTTCCCAGCGTACATGCTGGCCGAGAGTACATCTTCAGCGCTCAAGACCCCAAAATCAAATTCGTTGCTGGCGCTGACCCGGATTTTGATCAGGCTCTTCGGTTGTATTTCGCCATCAATCACCTCGCCGAGTGCCACAGCGTGCAGCCGCTGATTTTTTTCATCATACAAATGGATCACAGCCCGGTAGGCATCGCCGATGATTCCGATCGCTTCCTTCACAATTTGCCTGAAAATCCGGTCTAGGTCCAGATTCTGGTTGAGAATCCGGCTGATGTTGGCCAGCGCCTCGCTCTCCTGCAGGGCGCGCAGGGTATTCTCATTTAGAGAGCTGCGGTGGATCGCTGTGGCTGCAATATTGGCGACCACTTGCGCCAGGCGGATGGATTCATCTGGGCATTTGGTCTCGCAGCCAAACCAGACCAATCCGATATCCTCCTGGCTGCTGGTCATCGGGAGACATACCAAACTGCCAAAATCGGTTCCCGGAGGCGAAATTTTCAACTCGGGGGCATCATTCGGGTTGTCCCAACTCAGCGCGGTACCCGCCTGGTAAACCGCCCTGGCTCGGGCATCTTCAAGTTGAAGGGCAAATTTGGGGATCTCTTTCCATTTTCCAGCAACATGCACCTGCTGAAGTTCGCCAGTGGCCGCTTCAGTGAGGCAAATCAACGTCCCTTCGGCTGGGGCAATCTTTTGAATGAAGTCAGCGATTACCGGGAGCATCATTTCTCGGTTGGGGAGATTGCGCAGGGCTGCATTGACGGAAAGGATCACCTCCATCTCCCGCTGGCTGCTGCGATTATTAGCAGACCGACCGCTGTGCGGATGCCTAGCAGTTAAGGCTTCCTCCACCGCTTTGCCCAGCCGCTCCAATTGGTCCTTAAGCAGGTAATCATCGGCGCCCAGCTTAAGGCAGCGCACGGCCGTTTCTTGTGCTGTTGGGTCGGAGATGATGATAAATGGAATATCCACCCCCAACTCCTTGAGGCGCATATACGCGTCCAATGCATTGAATGGGGGGGTCAGGTCACCAGCCAAAATCAGGTCCGGTGAAGGGTTCAGGTCTCTCTCAAAATCTTGGGGGGTTGCCACCCGCACCCAATCCAAATCAAAACCGGCGCGCAGCAGCTGCTGCGCGTAACTTTGTGCATCGTGCTGGTTGGCATCGAGAATCAAAACCCGGAGCAATTCTTTCATCGCAATCGTCTTCTAATCAACCTTCGTGAGAACAACCTCAGCAAGCGCTTAAGATTGATAGCATTATTGCATTTTTAAATTGAATTGTCCACCATACAGGCAAGCTGATTTAGTGTGCGGTTTGGATTAAGGAGTTGAAAAGTACGCCAGAGCCAGGCGTAAGCGCTGTTCCACATCTCTGGGTGCATCTTTGGGAATGCTTTGCAAGGCTGCTTGGGCTTCCACAATGCTGTAGCCCAGGGCAGTCAGAGCGCCAATCACTTCGGTATCCAGGTCGTCCATGGCCGCGGCTGCTTCCAGCCCATCCACATCCTTGAGTTTATTCTTCAGGTGCAGCAAAATCTTCTGGGCAGTCGTCTTTCCGACACCGGAAACCCGGCTGAAGATCTCAGCCTGCTCGGCAAATACCGCCCGGCGGATGGCATTCGGCACCAGGGTCGACAGCACCGCCAGAGCCAAACGCGGCCCGACCCCATTGACCCCGATCAGCAGCATGAAAAACTCCCGCTCTTCCCAGGTGGAAAAACCGTACAGGGTCAGCTCATTTTCCCGCACAACCAGATAGGTCTTCAACGAGATGATACTGCCGACCTCAGCCGAACGGCACACATCGGGCGGGGCATTGACTTCCAGCCCTACCCCTCCAACCTCTACCACCAGGCTGTCGGTTTCTTTCTCCACTACTCGGCCATTGATACTTGAGATCATGGGAACTCCTTAGATCAGAAATGCTGATGTGATGATCACGGCCAGCATCAAAGCCATTCCGGGCAGCACCACTCGTCGCAGTTGCCGGTCCCCGCCGACCATCACCAAGGCACCTTTTGTAACTGTGTTGGCAGCGGAAGCGAACAGGATGGCGCGCGAAGCGATGTCAAGGTCCAGCCCGCCGCTGCGGCTCAATTCCGAGACGGAGAGGGTAATCGCATCCACATCCGCCAGCCCCGAGATCAAGCTGGAAATCAGGATGCCCGTCTCTCCAAAATAAAGCTGTGCCGTGCGGGAGACCAGAAGGACTGCTACAAACAGCAGCCCGAAACGAATTGCAGACCGCAGGTCAAGCGGGTTGGTCAGCTTAAGGTCACCTTTATCGCTGGTATGCTGTTTGAAATACAAGAAAGCCCCGTAAGCCAATCCCGCCGCTCCGGAGAGGGTGACCGGCAGCCAAACAACGCTGAATAAATCACGGTTAAGCACCCTAACTTCGACCAGAATCCGGGCAAACATGACCGTCCAGGCGATGATAATCGCAAAGGCGAACGGCTGGGCCAATTCGGGCTCGCGCTTACTGCGCTCGGTGAAGCCAAGCGTGACCGCCGTACTGGAGACCAAACCGCCGATAAACCCGGTCAGCTCGATTCCCTGTTGGCCGACCACCCGGGCAAAAACATAGCCCAAAAAGTTGATTCCGGAGATAAACACCACCATCAGCCAGGCATTGAAGGGATTGAGCACATCGAACGGGGGGGCGCCAATTCCCTGGTTGGGCAGTACCGGCAGCACAATCGCGCTGATCACGGCCAGCTGGAGGGCGGCAAACAGTTCCTCACGCGTCAGGGCGCGCACAAAACGGTCGGTGTGCATCTTGAGCGAAAGGATCACGGTGGTTGCGATCCCCAGCGCCACCGCCAGGGTCAGCTCGCCCTTGTAGCACAGTGCCCCAATCAACACCGAGATCAGGATGGCGATCTCCGAGGTGATCCCAATCCGTTCCCGCTTCCACACATCAGAAAAATATCCGATGGCGGTAAAGATGCCGGTTAACGCCAAGAAACCAATCAGGATGGTGGGCGAGCCATACAGATCGGAGAGCATAGCAGACACCGCCCCGCCCAAACTGAGCAGAGAGGTGGTGCGCTCACCGGCAGTGATGGATTCGCCTTGGACCGTCGAATGGGCAAATTCTCGCTGCAAGCCGATCAGGAACCCGATCGCCAGCGCGGTGGTAAATCTGAGAAATAAATCAAATGCGGGGGGCATTATCCCTCCTTATTCGACAAGTGATTGATAATGACTGCTGTGCAGGTGGCAGATCGCCACTGCCAGCGCATCGGCAGCGTCATCCGGTTTGGGCTGGTGCTCCAACCCCAACAACAGCCTGACCATTTCCTGCATTTGCTGCTTGCCAGCGCTGCCGTATCCTGTCACCGCCTGCTTGATCTCGTTGGGTGTGTACTCACCAACCGGCAGATTTGCCTGGGCCAGTGCCAGCAGCACCACGCCGCGCCCCTGACCAACACTCAGCGCGGTTTTGACATTCTTCTGAAAAAACAGTTTCTCCACCGCACTGCTGTCTGGACGGTGGAGAAGAATAATCGCTTGTAACTGCTCGTAAAGGCTGGCCAGCCTGTCCGGCATCGGCATCCCTGCCGGGGTGAGGAGTGCCCCAAAATCTACCGCTTCCAGGCTGCCATCCGCAGCTTGGCGGACAAGACCATAGCCTGTCGTAGCGGTACCCGGGTCAATCCCTAAAACGAGCATGGATGGTTCATTCTACTTCTAAGATACTCAGGGCCTCATCTGTGATCGCCAGATTAGAATCAACCTGTTGGACATCATCCACGTCTTCCAGATTTTCGATCACCCGCATCACCTGGACAGTTTTCTGCGGATCCAGCTCCATTTCCTGGTTAGGGAACATGCGCAGTTCAGCTTCCTCGGTTTTTACCCCCAACAAACGCAGCTGGTCACTGATTTGCTTAAAAGCCGTGCCCTCCCCAAATAATTCGTTCAGCTCTTCGTCGTAAATGACATCTTCTGCGCCGGCCTCGATCGCCAGTTCATAAGCCTGGTCCTCATTCCGCCCGCCAGCAGGCAAAGCAAAATACGCACGTGGGGTAAATTGCCAGGCGACCGAACCGGTCTCGCCCAGACTGCCGCCAGAATGGGAGAGGATATGACGCAGTTCCGCCACGGTGCGGTTGCGGTTATCGGTGACGGTCTCGATGATCAGCGCCACCCCGTGCGGGGCATAGGCTTCGTAGACAATCCGCTCGAGGGCGGCCCCTTCTTTATCCTCACCGGTACCGCGCTTAATCGCTCGTTCGATATTGTCTTTGGGCATATTGGCGGCTTTGGCTTTATCGATCGCCAGCCGCAAAGTGATATTCATATCTGGGTCCCCGCCGCCTTCGCGGGCGGCAATTGTAATCGCCCGTGCCAGGGTGGTGAACATTTTACTTCGTCTAGCGTCGTTAGCCCCTTTTTTATGTTTGATGGTTGACCATTTACTATGTCCAGACATAGCATACTCCTCAAATCTTAAGCATTCTAATTTTTTTGATTATACCATTGGGGGCAGGTAGTCGGGTAGGCGCGAGATAGGTCTCTCTGCATAAACAATTAATCCCTGACAACCACAACCTACCTGCTGTATACTATAAATATGAAAGAAGCACTGCTGTACGAGAAAATGAGTGAAAACCGGGTGCACTGCCACCTGTGCGGCCATCACTGCGTGATCAAGCCCGGTGAGCATGGAGTCTGCCAGGTGCGCGAGAACCGGGACGGCACCCTGGTCACGCTGGTATATGGCAGCGCGATCAGTCAGAACATCGATCCGATCGAGAAAAAACCACTTTTCCATTTCTATCCGGGGTCGAGTGCCTTCTCGGTAGCCACAGTGGGTTGCAACTTTCAATGTCAATGGTGCCAGAACTGGCAGATCGCCCAGGCGCCGCGCTCCCATCAGTTGATCGATATTGCCCCAACCCCCCCATCTCAGCTGGTGGCAAATGCTAAGGCTTCTGGCTGCCGCAGCATCGCCTATACCTACACCGAACCGACGATTTTTTTCGAGTACACCTACGAAACAGCCAAATTGGCCCAGCAGGCCGGCATCGCCAACGTGTATGTCACCAATGGCTACATGACCGAGGAAATGCTCGATCTTTTCCACTCGCGGCTGGATGCCGCCAACGTGGACCTAAAAGCCTTCCGCCAGCGCACCTACAGCCGGTACATCGGCGCTAGGTTGAAAACTGTGCTCGAGAGTCTAAAAAAGATTACAGAG
>JARROY010000176.1:5246-13026 GCA_037383445.1 Anaerolineales bacterium
CGACGAACCGGAGGAAATCAGGGATATTGCCGAGTTCATCGCGGCAGAACTGGGTTCCGATACTCCGTGGCACATCTCTCGGTTTTTCCCCCATTACAAGATGCCAAGCACCCCACCAACGCCCCCCAAGACGCTGCAAACGGCTTACCAGATTGGGAAAGAGGCCGGACTGGACTATATCTATATGGGGAATATCGCCGGAGAAGCCAATACCTCCTGCCCGCAGTGCGGCACACTGCTCATCCGCCGCTCTGGCTACTATATCCTGGAATACCAACTGGAGGACAGGAAATGTCCATCCTGTGGGCTGACCATCCCGGGGATGTGGGAAAAGCCTTTCGACTAACGGCTATAAGGTCCTGCCTGATTCTGTTATAAAACAAAGCAGAGCTGGCAAAAATGCCAGCCCCGCCATCAATCCTTCTTCTCCTCAGTGCACAATTCTACTCTTAGAGAGCGGTTTTTTCCAGCACCTCAACCTATCAATCCAGTCAGCTTAAGGTCAGGCCAACGGCTCCTTGAAATCATAAATGCCATCCTGAACCCCCCAGCGCAGACCGCATGGACAGGTAAACACATCCTCTTGAGCAGGTTCCAGCGGCTGCTTACATTCCGGGCAGCGGAAGAACGCCTCTCCACTGGCCATAGGCGTATCACCAACCGCCGCACTCTGGACAAACACACTTGGGGTCAACTGCCACCAATTTCCGGTTAACTGCGCGAGCGAGTCCAGCCACACCAAAACACGCGTCGGGACCCATCTCTTAAGCAGGTTTACTCTGAAATGCGAGACCGTCAGCTGGCGTTCAACCTTGAATTGTTCTTCGTTCAACCAGCGGCGCACGGCTTTGGGATGGAAATCGTAATTCAACGGGATGAACTCCACCGGTTCCTCCGAAAATGGGCTCCAATCCTGTCTTTTCAGCCAGTAGCGCAGCATGGCTTTGATATTCAGCTTATTGGCAAATTCTAAAATAAATATCGCCCCCGGCTGCAGGCTTTCGCGTATCTGCCGCAGTGCCAGTTGGGGTTCTGCCATATGATGCAAGACGCGGATCATCGTCGCCGCATCGAACAATCCCGGCACAAAAGGCAGGCGGTAAACATCAGCCGCCACGTAAAGATATTTCCCCGTGCGTCCCAAACGCTGCTGGGCTTGCTGCAATTGGGTGCGGGAATAATCCATCAGCACCACAGTTTCAAAATTTTTATAACGTGGAGAATTGCGCCCTGCTCCGGCACCTACTTCCAGCATCAGCTTACCGCCGGAGGGGAGCATCCGTTTTAACGCGACTGCTTCAACCCCGTCTTCATACGCCCGCCCGCCTTGCTCCCAAAAACTGGTTTGATAATCCGAGCCTTCGTAGTCGCATACAGGCGGGCGGTCATTTAAATCAATTGGATCACTCATCTGCCGACAATCAAATTAAAAACCATTCGCATGCAGGACGCGTTCGGAGTTATAGCCGCGCCCCACGCCGCGATAAGTGAAGCCCAACATCTTCATTTTCTCAGGATCGTAGATATTACGCCCATCTATCAAGATCGGCGTTTTCATGCTGTCTCGAATTCGCTCCATGTCCAGATGAATAAACTCGTTCCACTCGGTTGCCACTACCAGGGCATCGCAGCCGACAGCCATTTCGTAAGCATCTTTCGTCATTTCCACTTCTGGCATAAGCGGTTTTGCAACATCCATCGCTACCGGGTCGAAGCCGCGCACATGTGCGCCTGCTGCTACCAGTGCTTGGGCAACTTCAATTGACGGTGCATCCCGCATATCGTCTGTATTCTCTTTAAAAGCCAGTCCTAGCAGGCCGATGGTTTTTCCTTCAAAGCTGCCCACCAGTTCTTCCAGTTTATTCACCAGCCGCATACGGCGTTCATTGTTCGTGGTGGTCACCGCATCTAGGATGCGCGGCGGGACATTCATCGATTGGGCCATATACGTCAGAGCCTGCACGTCTTTCGGGAAGCAGGAGCCCCCGTAGCCGAGGCCAGCTCGCAAGAAGCGTGGGCCGATGCGGTCATCGAATCCCATCCCGGCAGCAACCTCAGTCACATCTGCACCAAGCTCTTCGCAGATATTGGCAATTTCATTGATAAATGAGATCTTGGTCGCCAGAAAGGCATTGGACGCATACTTGATCATCTCCGCCGTTCGCAGATCCGTGATCACGATCGGGGATCGCAAGGGGAGGTGGAGTTGGGCAACTTTATCGGCCGCTTCGCGGTCTAAGGAACCCAATACTGTGCGGTGGGGATTCATAAAATCTGAAATCGCGTACCCCTCCCTAAGAAATTCGGGGCACGAGACCACCGAGAATTTAATCGGTTCCGCCATATGGGTGTTAATGATATCCGCCACCCAGTCGCCGGTTCCAACTGGCACAGTGGATTTATTGATCACGATTACTGGGGATGTGATCGTTTCAGCAATGGATTGGGCAGCGGCAGCCACATACTTTAGATCAGCTTCTCCGTCTATCCCTGAAGGGGTGCCAACGCAGATAAAGACAAATTCGGCATCCTCCAGAGCTTCTTCATAACTGGTGGTAAATTTCAACCGTCCGGCATCAATATTGCGCTTGACCAGCTCCCCAAGACCCGGTTCGTAGATCGGCATAATGCCACGCTGAAGGTTTTCGATTTTTTCTTCGTTGATATCCAGAGCATTGACGCAGTTGCCTAGGTCGCTAAAACATGCTGCCGTGACCAAACCAACATACCCAACTCCGATGACACTGATGTTTTTCATATAGATTACCTCAATTCGTGATTGTGCTTTTACTGCCGCCTGGGCAGAAATTTGCTCCGCAATAATACCATTAACGAAGCACTAGTGTAGTTGTTACACGATTTATACCAAAAATAACAGTATGTGAAATATATCACAATAAATTAACTCAGGCAAACCCGAAATTGGGGGAATTTTACCCGAATATGGTGGGATTACAAATGACCTATATGAATAGGGACATAAGTCCCTTGTAGTTCTCCAGATAGAACCTAAAATATATATGAGAATTTTTATCTAAATACGTAAAAGAGGAAATTTATGCAAATCACACGACAAGCAGATTATGCCATCAGAGCGATTATGCACCTTGCTCAACTAGGGCCAGCTGAGAAAGCATCGACCAGTCAAATCGCAGAGGAAAAAGATATTCCTTTGTCCTTTTTAGCCAAGATCATTGCACAGCTTTCGGTCGCAGGTTTACTCCAGACAATGCGCGGCGCGCGCGGTGGGGTGACCCTGGCGCGTCCCCCTCAGGAAATCAATTTACTGGAAGTTGTCGAAGCGATTGATGGTCCCATTATGCTCAATGAATGCGTAAGCGACAGCTATGAGTGCTCTCAGCACGGTTGTCCCATGCGCCCGATCTGGCAAGAGACCCAAGCGGATTTGGTCAATCGCTTAAAAAGCTCTACATTTGATCAGTTCGTCAACTAGATTGCTTATTTAGAGTTAGTGCCACTGACCGGTCGAGGGTTCTTGACCGGCCTTTGGTGCTCTAGATAGGTGCCAGAGTTAGCGAGGGATTGATTATGAAAAAAATTACCCTAATCGGTGTAGTGGGTATTCTCGCGCTGGGTGTCGCCGCTTGTAGTCTAAATTTCCGGGATATGGGAATCCCCTTTATCGCCACCAGCACCAATACACCTCGTCCGCCTGCCAAACATACCCCCACTCCCACATTGCCTCCAAAAACAGGCGTTGCAGGCGACCGGCTGCAAACCGAGATCCAAGAAGATAACACTACTCTGCTGACCGACGCTGAGCTTGGCTACCAGGCAGTTTTTTCTGCTGAATGGTTCATTCTGATTGCCGATTCCCCTATCGAAGAACAACTGGCGGCTGCTTTTGGTGAACAAATAGCTGATGAGACCCGCACTTTCGTCAGCAAACAAAGCCAACAACCCGGCTTCCGGGTGATCGCTCTGGACTACACCCATAAGTATTCGAATCGCCCGCTGGCTTATTTCACTTTGAATTACTTACCCAATCCCGCGACCGCAGATTCAGAAATGCTCGATGTGCTTGACAAAACCATAGAGGTTATCCCGACTCGCACACCGGAAGCGGACGTCATCTATCAGAACGTGGAAATTAATGCCCATGGACTGGAATATGGAAAAATGATTCTCAACCAGACCGATTCAGATACCGGCATCCAGCTCAAAAAAATCGTTGCGCTCTTCAAGGTTTCCGATGGGTTGCTGACCTTCACAGGGGTTGCCTGGAAAGAGGACTACGAAAAGCTGGAAAACGTCTTCCAAAAAGCCATCAATTCAATCCAGGCAGTTGAATAAACCCATGTTTTATTAACAGAAACAGGTAGGGGCGTACGGCCGTACGCCCCTATTGTTATAAATCAATGGCTGCTCAGGGAGCAGTCTTTTTTTATTTAACCACAGGTATGGAGAAGGAATTTACTTGGAACCAGATCAAATTTTCGACCCCATCCCTGTTCCTTCCCCTTGAAACGGGAAAGGTGACTGCTCCAGCAGGCGGGTAGGGGGTTAAAGTTGATTAATTATTTGCCCTGGTTATATTTATCCATATCTCACTTTATTTAATCTCAATGTTTGGCATAATTAAATTTGAGCTTTCAGGCTCTTTATCAACTAAAAATGATCTGATCTATTGAGGAGGTTATATGTCCAGTCAACATACCGTCGGTCCCCGTCCTGTACGAGCCCCGCGCGGGACCACCCTTCACTGCAAAAATTGGCTGATTGAAGCGCCTTACCGCATGATTCAAAATAACCTCGACCCTGAAGTGGCCGAGATCCCGGATAAGCTGGTCGTTTACGGCGGGCGCGGCCAGGCCGCCCGCAGCTGGGAGGCCTTTGATGCCATCCTGCACGCCTTAGAAAACATGGATGAAGATGAAACTTTGCTGGTGCAGTCCGGCAAACCGGTGGCGGTTTTCAAATCCCATACCGATGCCCCAAAGGTGCTGATCGCCAATTCCAACCTGGTGCCCCATTGGGCCACCCAGGAGCATTTCGACGAACTGGCTGCCAAAGGCCTGATCATGTATGGACAGATGACCGCCGGTTCCTGGATCTACATCGGCACCCAGGGCATCCTGCAGGGCACCTACGAGACACTCGGTTCGCTGGCCGCCCAGAAAGGCTGGCCGTCCCTGAAAGGTAAATTCACCCTGACCGCCGGGTTGGGTGGGATGGGCGGTGCCCAGCCATTGGCGATCACGATGAACGAAGGCGTTGGTCTGATCGTTGAGATCGACCCGGCGCGCGCCAGGCGCCGCCAGGAGATCGGCTATGTCAACGTCGTTGTCGATACGCTGGAAGAAGCTATGACCCTGGTCGAGGAAGCGGTGGAAAACGAAGAACCCAAATCGATCGGCCTGATCGGCAACGCCGCTGAAGTCTACCCCGAACTGGTGCTCCGCAATGTGATCCCGGATGTGGTCACCGACCAGACCCCCGCCCACGATATCTATTCCTATGTCCCAACTGGGCTGAGCGTGGAAGAAGCCGACGAACTGCGAGAAGCCGACCCGGCGGAATACGCCCGCCGCTCGGTCGAGTCGATGGTGGTGCATGTGCAGGCTATGTTGGCTTTCCAGCAGCACGGCGCAGAGGTTTTTGATTACGGCAACAACCTGCGTCAGCGCGCCTTTGAGGGGGGTGAGAAGAACGCTTTCAATTTCCCTGGCTTTGTGCCAGCCTATATTCGCCCGCTGTTCTGTGAGGGCAAAGGTCCCTTCCGCTGGGTGGCGCTCTCCGGCGACCCCGAAGATATCTACCGCACCGATGAAGGGATCATGGAGATGTTCCCGGAGGATGCGCACCTGCACCGCTGGCTGAAGATGGCCAAAGAGCAGATTCCCTTCCAGGGCTTGCCCTCCCGCATCTGCTGGCTGGGCTACGGCGAGAGAGTCCAGGCCGGGCTGATGTTCAATAACCTGGTGGCGGAGGGGATTGTCAAAGCCCCCATCGTGATCGGACGCGACCACCTTGACTCGGGTTCTGTGGCCTCCCCCAATCGGGAAACCGAGGGGATGCTCGACGGCACCGATGCCGTCTCCGACTGGCCGATCCTGAATGCCCTCATCAATGCCGTAGGCGGGGCAACTTGGGTCTCCTTCCACCACGGCGGTGGGGTCGGGATCGGCTACAGCCAGCACGCCGGGCAGGTGATTGTCGCCGACGGCACTCCCCAAGCGGCCGCCCGCCTGGAGCGCGTGCTGACCACCGACCCAGGACTGGGCATAGTGCGCCACGCTGACGCCGGTTACCAGCAGGCCATCGACGCCGCCAAACGCCACGGGATCCAGATGCCGATGCTTAAGTAGTTGAATAGTTTGGTAGTTGGCTAGTAACTTGGTTATTTCCCTGACAACGACCAAATGATCGACCAGCCAACTAACCAACCAACACACATGTCGCAATCCTTCCGCTCCGCCGTGCACCTGATCTTCATCGAGGATGACCTGCGCGCCAACACCGGCTATATGGACGGGCATTACAGCCTGGTGGCCGGGCATATCGAACCGGGAGAGACGATCGTCCAGGCAGTAGCCCGCGAGGCCGCCGAAGAGGCCGGAGTGGTGGTGGTTCCCAAGGATACCGAGGTGGTCGGGGTCATGCACCGCCGGGATGGCGAGGAGCGCATCGATTTCTTTGTGCGGGTGCACGGCTGGGTAGGAGAACCCTTCAACGCCGAGCCAGAAAAATGCGACGACCTGGCCTGGCACCGCTTGGATGCCCTCCCGCAAAATATCGTCCCCTACATCTTCCGCGCCCTGCAGAATTACAAGGCCAACCGCTGGTTCGATGAATTCGGTTGGGAATAAAAAACAGGCACTGGAAATACTATCCAGTGCCTGTTTTCAATTAAATCATCGCGGTTTCAGGCTTCTTTGGCTGCCTTTTCTTTTTCTGCCGGTTTGCTTTTACGCCCCTTGAGACTAAAGTTCATCCCGTCCTTATCATCATTAACATCGACCTCAACGGTATCGCCGGAGGCAAACTCGCCTTCCAGAATCTTGATCGAGAGTGGGCTTTCAATGTATTTCTGCAGTGCACGGTTCAAAGGTCGGGCACCGAAATCGGGGTCGTAACCAATTTCTGCCAGCCATTTTCTGGCATCCTCAGTCACCACCACTTCCAAGCCATGATCTGAAATCCGTTCGTAGGTCTCTTTCATCTGCAGATCGACAATCTTCTCCATATCCTCCAGACTGAGCTGGGAGAAAGTGATGATCTCATCAATCCGGTTGAGGAATTCAGGGCGGAAGGTATCCTTGAGGGCTTTCTCGATTTTCTTGTGCGCCTCACGATCCTCGCCGTTGTCTCCCGGTTGGAGGAAGCCCAGCGAACCCGACTTGCGCACAAATTCGGTTCCCAGGTTGCTGGTCATGATCAGGACCGTATTGCGGAAGTTGACCACCCGCCCCTGTCCATCCGTCAGGCGGCCGTCATCCAGGATCTGCAATAAGGCATTCCAGACCTCAGGGTGAGCTTTTTCGATCTCATCGAACAGGATCACCCGGTAGGGGCGGCGGCGCACCGCCTCGGTAAGCTGGCCGCCTTCCTCGTAGCCGACATAGCCGGGAGGAGCACCAAACAGCCGTGAAACGGTGTGCTGCTCGCGGTATTCACTCATGTCAATCCGCACCAGGGCTTCTTCATCGTCAAACATAAATTCCGCCAGTGCTTTGGCCAGCTCGGTCTTGCCTACACCCGAGGGACCGATAAAGATGAACGATCCAATCGGACGCTTCGGGTCTTTGAGCCCGGAACG
>JARROY010000177.1:0-10058 GCA_037383445.1 Anaerolineales bacterium
CATCAGCCAGCACCCAACGATAAAAATACTTGCACTTAGCTTCTTATTATTAATCGGTTTTTCACTTACCGCTGAAGGTTTAGGCCAAGAAATTCCTAAAGGTTATGTATATTTCGCGATGGGATTTTCAATTTTTGTTGAGTTTTTAAACATGCGTATACGCCGAAAAGAAGAGCAAATACACCTCCGCGGAACAGTTCAACCACCTAAAACAGATTAGGAACAGATGGTTCGACAATTTATTGTTTTCCTGTTAAATGTATTTTTTAGGATTACCACCTCAAGAAAGATAACTGGGTTGGAAAATATTCCGGTATCAGAACCAACGATTATCGTCGGGAATCATATTGGTATTTTAGATGGTATTATGATACCTACGATCCCTGGAATCGCAGACCATCCAAACTTAATTGTTGTTATTGCCGAAAAGTACGAAAAGGTACCAGTATTTAAGTGGGCAATTGATCATCTAAATTTTATGTTTATTGATCGTTTCAATCCTGATGTCAAAACGATTAAAAAAGTGCTGCAACAATTAAAGCTCAACGGACTTTTAATAATTTCTCCTGAGGGAACCAGGAGTCCCAACGCATCTCTGATTGAGGGAAAATCAGGACCAGCATACCTTGCTGCAAAGACCGGTTCAAATATTGTTCCTATTGGAGTCACTGGATCAGAAGATCAGGAAATGAGATCAAGATTTCGCAACCTGAAAAGATTAAAGGTTACTATTGAGGTTGGCCACCCATTTAAGATCCCATCCCTGCCAAGAAATAATCGTGAGGAATTCCTAAACAAGTATACAGATGAAATCATGTGTCAAATTGCTTTATTATTACCCGCTTCCTATCGTGGAATCTATAGCAATCACCCACGATTGATCGAACTCCTGGAGAGGTCTAGCCAAAACTAAACAACAATGAAAGATATACATAAAACATTAGTAAAATGGAAAGAAAAGGGGAATCGAGCTGCCCTAGTTACAGTAATCAAGACATGGGGGTCAAGTCCCCGCCAAGCGGGTGCACATATGGTGGTCAATGAAACCGGTGAGTTTGACGGTTCAGTTAGTGGTGGATGTGTCGAATCGGCAGTGATTCAGGAAGCCCAAATGGTCATTCAAACCCAAAAAACAAGGAGGGTTAAATTTGGAGTTTCAAATGAAGCAGCCTGGGACGTTGGGCTTGCTTGTGGAGGAGAAATTGAGATTTTTATCTCACCCGTAAAGTGGACTTCAATTACACCCATTCTTGATATGGTCGAAAGACGTGAACCCTGCTGGTATCAAATAAGCCTGGACGAGATAGGAGAAATTTCTCTCATCACAGATGAAATATTCGATAATAATTTTCCTTATCTGGAATCCGAAACCTCACCGGAAAAACTCATCCTATACTCCCCGCCTGATTCGGAGATTATTATTATTGGTGGAGTAAATATAACCCAACATTTAATCGATTTTTCAACCGTACTCGGATACAAAACTACAATCATTGATCCCAGAAAAGCATTTGCTAACCAAAAACGGTTTCCAAAAGCTGACAAAATATTAAATCTGTGGCCAGAAGATGGCTTCAGCCAAATAAAAATTTCAAGGAATACAGCAATTGTAATTTTGACCCATGATGATAAGATTGATATACCTGCAATAAAACTTGCCCTAGGTAGCTCTGCTTTTTACATTGGAGCCCTTGGTAGCAAGAAAACACAAGCCCGCAGAAATAGCGCATTGCTTGATATGGGCGTAGCACCCGAAGAATTGGATCGCATCCATGGTCCAATCGGATTAGATATTGATGCGAGAAATCCACTAGAAATTGCCCTATCGATTATTGCTGAGATAACTTTAACGGCAAATAAAATGGTAAGTTAGCGGCGGCCAGGTTTTTGACTAAAAGAATGGTTTGTAGTAATGGTTGAGCGAACAATTATTCATATCGACCTTGATGCCTTCTATTGTGCTGTCGAAGAAATTTTCAATCCAGATTTAAGAGGAAAACCCTTTGCTGTTGGCGGAAGACCAGACTCACGTGGCGTTGTTTCATCCTGTTCATATGCTGCAAGAATAAAAGGAGTCCGGTCTGCACTTCCAATGTCCCGGGCAGTGATTTTATGTCCAGAATTAATCATACTCCCAGGCAGACACAAAGAATATTCACAAAGATCAAAGCAGGTAATGGCAATTCTGAGAAAATTTACTTCAAAAATTGAGCAAATTTCAATTGACGAAGCATTTTTGGATGTTTCAGAAAACCAACAAAACATTACCATTCTAGCGAAATCCATTCAAGAATCGATCAAAGAGAACTGTGATCTACCATGTTCATTAGGAATAGCTTCCAATAAACTAGTCGCAAAGATTGCCACAGATGTGGGAAAAGGGTCTGTAAATACTAATACCTACCCAAATGCAATATTGATCATTCCTTCTGGGGAGGAATCTGAATTCCTTGCACCCTTACCTCTTGAGACATTATGGGGGGTTGGTCCAAAAACTGCTGAAAATTTAAGAAAACTTGGGATCAGAAATATTGGCGAACTGGCCAAATGGTCTATTCAAGATTTGGTCAAACGCTTTGGAAAAACTGGATACGACCTTCATTCTCGTGCTAATGGAGTCGACAATCGGCCAATTGAAACGTATCGTGAACCAAAATCATACAGTCAAGAGATCACTTTCAGTAAAGATATTCGCGATGAGAAGCGATTAAAGGAGCAAATAAAAAAACAAAGCGATCAAATTGCTACTAATTTAACCAAAAAGAACTTGTTGTGTTCAACAGTTAAAATAAAACTCCGTTGGCCGGATTTCTCGACTATTTCACGCCAAGTCACTCTCCCACAACCGACAAATAATCCAAAAATTATTTTCGAAAACGCCAATGCACTTTTCCAAAGAAATTGGGATTATAAAACTCCCGTTCGGTTAATAGGGATTGGCGTAAGTGGGCTTACCCCTCCAAGTAAACAGTTAAGTTTATGGGATAAGGTTGACTATGCGAAGCTTGCTCAATTAGAATCGATTATTCATCAATTAAAATCAAAGTATGGTGAAAAAAGTATCCAAAAAGGAGTAAAAGACTCCAGACCGGACACACAAAACCAGAAGTAATATGACCGAACATAAATATACCAACAACAAAAAACGTACAGGTATTGGGACATTGAATGAAAACTCCCTCCATGCAGACATTATCCATTCAATAGCTCAAGATGGTGACCAATTAGAAGCAGAATTGAATGGTTTTTTTATTGATATCCTCAGAAAAGATAAAGCCATAGAAGTACAAACCAGAAACCTTGGGAAATTATCCCGTAAAGTTTTATCTCTGGCGAAGATGATCCCAGTCGAGATTGTTTATCCAATCTCCGAAACTAAACTTATTACTAAAATTAACAGAGATGGAAAAATCACCAGTCAGAGAAAATCACCTAAACGGGGCAAGATCACCGATATATTTGATGAGTTGGTTAGGGCAACGAATATATTCACGCACCCATCGATAACCCTTACTGCTCTTATGATTGATGCAGAAGAAATATGGCGGGATGATGGTCAAGGGAGTTGGAGAAGAAAAGGCTGGAGCATTCACGAAAGAAAACTTATTCGGGTCATTAATCATATTAACTTTACTGCACCTGAAGATCTTCTCAAACTTTTGCCAAAATCACTTCCTGCACCGTTTACCAATCAACAATTAGCAAAATCGCTCGGTATCCGTGTGCAATCCGCTGGTAAAATTACATACACATTTCGTAAAATGAATTTATTAGAAATAACTGGCAAGGAAGGTAATTCTTATTTATTCGAAATACTATAAGGAAATTTATGAAAAACGATTTGAATTTTTTTAGTTTTCTCCCGGGATCTTTGGAACAAGAAATTTCCAAAGCAATGGAACATCTTAAAAAAGAGGATGCGCTCAACCGCCTATGGCAACACGATTACACACTTTGGAGCAACAAAAAAGACGAAATCGTGAACAGATTGGGCTGGCTCAACTTACATGATTCAATGCAACCTAAACTCAATGAAATAGAGGAGATTGCCCATCAACTTCAAGAAGAACGTTTTGAACACGCGATTTTACTTGGCATGGGGGGATCAAGCCTGGCCCCAGAAATGTTTTCCAAAATATTTAAAGAACAACCCAGGTTTCTCGACCTAAAAGTTTTAGACAGCACAGATCCAGGAGCAGTGAAAAACATTCATAAAGGATTGGAGCTTGAAAAAACTATCTTCATTGTTTCATCAAAATCGGGCGGGACAGTTGAAACCCTATCGTTTTTCAAGTATTTCTATAACCTTCTCGGTAACCAGTTGGGAGAGGAATCTACTGGCAGATACTTTATAGCAATTACAGACCCAGGGAGTCCGCTTGAAAAACTGGGATATAAACTAAATTTCAGAAAAGTATTCCTGAATGATCCCAATATAGGTGGCAGATATTCTGCATTATCATTTTTTGGTCTCGTTCCTGCGGGATTAGTTGGTATCGATATCAAAAGTTTATTAGAACAAGCAAGAATAGCAGCGGAAAATAACCAATCGGATTCTAAAACACAAGCTAGCATTGCCGCTATGCTAGGTGGATTGATCGGGATTGGAGCTTTAAACGGAAAAGACAAACTTACATTTATATCAGATGGAACCATTAGCAGTTTTTCAGATTGGATTGAACAATTAATCGCAGAGAGTAGTGGAAAATCTGGAACAGGCATAGTACCCGTGGTTGGTGAACAATTGGCTGCTGACATATCAGCATACGGACCAGACAGATTATTTGTTATTCTTAGCTTTGGCGATGCCAACAAATTTGAGGTAATTTCAGAAAAACTTAAATCGGCTGGACACCCAGTTGTCCATTTTAGGATATCTAACAAATATCAAATCGGAAGATTGATATTAATTTGGGAGATTGCCACTGCCCTTGCAGGACACATTATGAATATTCATCCCTTTAACCAACCTAATGTCGAGGCTGCAAAGGAGCTTGCTAGGGAAACTGTAAAATCCTATCAAGAGACTGGCCAACTGCCAGATCAATCGAACCAAAAATTAACTCCAGAAGCTATAGAAAGATTTTTATCGGAAATAAATCCTGGGGACTACATCGCGATTCAAGCATTCGTAAATCCCACAGACCAGGTCTCGAAAGCATTCCGGGAATTCCAGACTGTACTTCGAGATAAATATAAAACAGCTGTTACTTTGGGGCGCCGACTGATTTCCTTCTACCTAAACGAGCCGATTACTGATCAAATAAGAGAAATTTCGACGAGGATTATATGAGGTCAACCGATCAGTTGAAAAAAATGGCGGGAGAATATGCCGCAGAACAATTTATTCAATCCGGGATGTTGGTTGGGTTGGGAGTAGGGAGCACAGCAATCCACGCAGTCCGCAAAATTAGTCAGCTAAGAAAAGAAGGTAAAATTTTTTCAATCACTGCTATTGCATGTTCACTAGAAACCGAGGAGTACGCAGGATCTTTAGGCATACCCCTAATTGATATTAACCCAGAAACAAAAATTGACCTGACAATAGATGGAGCTGATGAGGTAGACCCTGATTTGAACCTAATAAAAGGTGGAGGAGGGGCTTTGACTCGTGAAAAAATAGTAGCCCAAATAAGCAGAAGGGAAATCATTGTCATCGATCAAACAAAACATTCTGATATCCTCGGAACGAATTGGGCAGTGCCAGTTGAAGTGATTCCTTTTGGGTGGCAGTCTCAAGATCAATTTCTCCAATCTTTGGGAGCAAGGACAAAATTAAGAACATTGGAAAACGGAAATGCTTATCTTACCGATCAACGAAACTATATCATTGATGCAAATTTTGGTCCGATACATGAACCAATCATCCTGGCAGATCAGATGAAACACAGAACTGGAATTGTTGAACATGGATTATTTATTAACCTCGCGACTGATTTGATCATCGCAACAGAAGATGGGATCATACATAAAAATCATGAGAACTAATATTCAAGTTGCTGCAACAGAAGAAGAATGGATTCATTTAGCTGTCAAAACAATTACCAACCATGCCACACAAGCTATTCAGAACCGCGGTTTTTTCTCACTGGTTTTATCCGGAGGTAGCACACCAAAACCTGTTTATCAAGCTCTTGCGTCAGATTACATTCAAGCTATGTTTGACTGGTCTAAATGGTTTATTTTCTGGGGAGATGAAAGGTGTGTGCCACCCAACGATGATGAAAGCAATTTTCGAATGGCAAAGTTGGCATTTCTAGATCAAACAACAATTCCTCAAAAGAATATCCATCGAATGATGGGAGAAATTGACCCAATTAATGCTGCCCAACTATATGAAGAGGAGATAAATAAATTCTTTTTAAAAAAAGAAAAACGGTTTGATACCATATTGTTAGGTGTAGGTAATGATGGACATACTGCTTCTCTTTTCCCCGGGGTTAACGCCCTCCGGGAGAAAAAACATTGGGTGAGTATTTCCAAACATCCGGATTCGGGGATGAAAAGAATCACGCTGACCTACCCGGCCATCAATCAGTCAAGAAATATCATCTTTCTGGTTAAAGGAAGCGAAAAGTCGAATGTGATTGCTGACATCATTAACAACCCAAATAATGATCCTCATTACCCCGCGAAAGGTATTACTGGTAAGGAAAATCCTCCAGAATGGATCATAGATACAGCAGCAGCTGGAAAATTAAAAATATAGGTTTATTAATATAATTTAGTGGAGAAGTGATGAACAATATATATATCCCTAATAGTGCTATGGCCATATTTGCACACCCTGATGATATTGAGTTTGGGGTTGCTGGGACATTAGCTCGATGGGCAAAAGCTGGAACCAATATTAGTTATGTAATTATTACTAGCGGGGATGTAGGAATAGATGATCCTGAAATCAGCAACGAGGATGCCATCAAGATACGCCAAGATGAAGCAAAAAACGCAGCCAAAATAGCGGGTGCCGATGAGGTAATTTTTTTAGGACAACATGATGGTTTGCTTGAACCTACCCTCGAGCTTAGGAAGATGTTGGTTCGAGAAATTCGGCGGTTCAAACCCGAAGTAGTTATATGCGGCGACCCTACCGTAACCCTATCAAGTGATACGTATATTAATCATCCTGACCATCGTGCAGCTGCAACCGCCGCAATAGATGCTGTCTTTCCCGCTGCAGGCCAACCATCCCTTTTTCCAGACATAGAGGAAAATGAAGGCTTTAAGGCTCATAAGCCGCGAAAAGTATATGTACAAGCTTGGTCCGAACCGACCACTTTTATCAACATCAGCGAAACAATCGACTTAAAGATAAAGGCTTTACGAGCGCACAAGAGCCAACTAAACGGATGGGATCCCGAGACCATGATCAAAGAATGGGCCTCCGAAACTGCCAAAGGCAAGGAAATGGAATATGCCGAAGCTTTCAAAGTCATCACCCTCGTGAGTGATGAGGATTGGGAAATTTGTGAAGGGGATCCAATAAAACTTTTTTATGCACGTAAAGCCGACAATAAAGAATAATTAATCTACCGGAACATTGAATATATTGGGATCTAAAAAAGAGAACTTCTTTATCTTGGTCTAATTATTTTCTTTTAACAAATCAGACAAAATTGTGACGGGATGAAAAGCCTTAAAGTCACTACCATTTTCAATCTGAGTCCTACAAGAAACTCCAGTTGCGATTACGACCTGTTCTGTTTTTTTCGCTCTCACAGCTGGCAACAAAAAGAGTTCTCCAACCTGCTTTGATATATCATAATGTTCTTTTTCATACCCAAAAGCACCTGACATTCCGCAGCATCCCGACTCGATTAGTTCAACATCACATCCAATTTTCTTAAATAGTTGGACCGTAGCCTCGACCCCGAAAGGATACCCATCTTGATTGGGTTTTTGCGCTTTTTGATGGCAATGGCCATGAATTAACAAAGAAATGCCAGCCCCGTTAAAATCCAACAGATCGATTCGCAGTTTCCCCTTAGTAGCTGGACGAAGCAAAAACTCTTCTATGGAGTAGGTACGTGATGCAATGCTTCGAACCCGATCATCCATTGGAAACAGGGAGTGGAAATCATCAATAATCATTGAGAGCTCGCTAGGTTCCAAAACTATAATCGGCATATCCCCAGCTCGATCGACTGCTTCTATCGTATCGATTACCTTTTTGGAGTGTTTCCTTGCCGCCTCAATGAAACCTTTTGACAACTTTGTTCGCCCGGTACCTACTACAGGAAGAGAATGCACCGATAAGCCTAACTTATTCAACAATTTACAAGCCTGATTCAGAATTTCCGGTGAAAAATATTGATTAAACGGGTCAGATAATAGAATAACTTGATCAACCCTTTTTACAATATCTTGATTAAAAGTCTTGGTTGATTTTAGCTCTGGTAGAGTACGATTTGAGGAGATTCCAAATCTTTTTTCCAAGAAGGCTTTGCCAGGTTTGCTTTTAATAAACCAATTTACAAGAGGAGCAACTGGCATCACAATTCGAGATATCTCACCTATGAAGCCAAATAAGTAATCTTTTAGCGGGTGAGTTCTGTGCTGATAATAGTGATTGAAAAATTCAGTTTTGAGTTTAGCTACATCAACAGCCGAGGGACACTCAGCTTTGCACCCTTTGCATGCTAAACATAAAGAAAGACTTTCAAAGGCGGCTTGTTCAGCACCCTCCAAAGAAATATGCTTACCTGAAATCAATTCCCGTAATAAATTAGCCCTGCCTCGGGTACTATGCATTTCTTCCCTTGTAGCTTGAAAAGTAGGGCACATTGACCCTGATGCTTGACGGCAAACGCCAGCTCCATTGCACATTTCAATTGCGCCGTCTAAGCCATTTACATCGCTAAAATCTTGAAGCGAGGTCCAAGGCTTTGTTTGGTAATTAACCCCGTACCGTAAGTTCTCGTCCATGCGAACAGGATTGACAACTTTACCAGGATTCAATATTCCATCTGGATCTGCAGCTTGCTTAAGTTTATTAAAAGCTTCAATAATTTCACTTCCATATACTTTTTCAAGCCACTCTGCCCTCGCTTGCCCATCTCCGTGTTCGCCACTTAACGCTCCATCAAACTTTAATATTAAATCGACAATGTCAGAAGTAATTCCTCTCATTGCCTCAATGCCATTTATTGTTTTCAGGTTGATTATTGGTCGAATATGCAAACATCCCGCAGAAGCATGTGCATAAAAATCACCTTGGGCGCCATAAGATGCTACTACCCTTTCAAATTCTCGTACAAAATCCCCCAATTTCTCCACAGGAACTGCTACATCTTCAATAAATGGAATCGGCTTGGCATCACCAACCATATACATCAACAATCCCAAGCCAACTTTTCTAACTTCCCATAATTGTTTTTGCTTCACCTCATCTTCTAAAACTAAGGTATCTGATCCAAGTTTTTTGGCCTTTTCTATAAGCTCTTTTTTCTGCTCTCCAGAATACTCTACCAGAAGCAAAGCAGCAGGGTCACCCTCTAAAAAAGAAAGACGGGCAGCATATGCTGGAATTGTCCTTGCTTTTGAAATGATAGCCCGTGGAACTAGTTCAATCGCTGAAGGTTGACTCAGCAAGATCTCGGGAGTAGCATCAGAAGCCTCAGCAATACTATTGAAGGATAAAACAGCCAACACTTTATGGGAAGGCACTGGAACCAAGTTCACCTTCATGCTGGAAAAAACTACAAGCGTGCCTTCAGATCCGACAACAAGGGGGGCAAAATTTATTTTTTCGTTTACTTTTGGTGGATAATTCTCTTCAATCCACCTTGGGGGTCGAGTCTTTGTCCAAGGCAACAGATAATTCAAGGCATAACCGGATGAATTCCTCCATGTCGTTGGCCAATTGTTATGAATTTCATCCTCATAGTTAGATCGGATTTCCATCGCCGTTCTAATTATCTGCGCCTTTAAACTTGTTCCTCGACTTATCTGATTAATTTCTTCGAAACTCAGTAAAGATAAATTTTCCTGTGAGCCATCTGACAACACAACTTCTGCCTCAAGAAGATGATCAGCAGACATACCGTATAAAATAGAAT
>JARROY010000178.1:0-5779 GCA_037383445.1 Anaerolineales bacterium
AGTTTCCGTTTCACCATTCTCGTTGACGGTTTCAATCTCAGAGGAAATCGTCGCATAGAGATCGACAATATCGCCTTGTTTGGGTAGGCCGAGCCGGCTGATCATGTCTCCTGCTGGAAACGCCATCAGCACATGGGTCTCGCTCATCACCCAGGCGATATCATGACTCGAATCCGTTGGATCAGCCAGGTTGTGGTCCAACACCATCTCGCCTTGGATTAAATCCACTTTCAGGATTTTATCGACGGCGTCTTCCACTCGCTCAATCGAACCTCTGGTAGCTATGCAGAGGATCAACATCACTGCCCTGGTTGCAGATATCATTGTCAATGATGAACAGGTGCGGGCTGAACCAGGTGAAGAAGAAACTGTTCCGAGAAAATCGGTCAATATTCAGGCGTATTTACTGGCGCTGGATCCGCAAGATGCCCTGATCTTGAAATTCCTGAAAGATTCGGGTGCCACATTTGATATAGTCATCCGTGTTCCAACATCGACCGGGCAGTTCAATCTCACACCTGTAACTTCCGAGTACCTTAAAGAACTATACGGCTTAGAAATACTACCTTAACGAATGAAAAGATAGGAAAAGATATATGGCTAATTCTGAATTACTTCGTGTACTGCCAATCTCCTCTAATGATTTGGTACTAAATTCAATCACATCTGCGTTGGAGAGTGAATCTAAATACTTTTTATTGGATCCAAATAACCTCGAAGAGAATATTATGGATGGAATTTATTCTCTCCAACCAGATTATATTTTATTGGACTTCAATTATGAAGGTACCGATCCGCTATCCCTAATTGACAGCGTTACGATGCAATTCCCTGAGATTGTAGTGGTTGTATTGCTTCCGCATGGCAAGATTGAAGAATCAAACAATGTCATCCTTGCGGGTGCCCGGGCCTTTCTGATGCAGCCTTTCTCACAGACTCAGCTGCTGTCGACCCTTCAGCGGGTGAAAGAGTTGGTTGCCCGCACGGTCACGGTGCAGCAAGAAAAGCCGAGCTTAGAACCTCTGGTGCGTTCCCGGGGGACCTTTGTGGTCTTCAGTCCAAGGGGAGGCGCAGGCTGCTCTTCCGTAGCTATCAATTTGGCATTATCCTTATTTGAGAGGTTAAATGAGGAAGTGCTTCTGATGGATGGGAAGCTGTTGTTTGGGCATATCGATGTTTTGCTCAATCTCCGCACCCAAAATTCTTTGGCTGATTTGGTCGCGCATGCCGGAGCACTGGACGAAAGCCTTATCCGAGATGTGGTTACCGAGCATGTTTCCGGACTGAAAGTGCTGCCGTCTCCGCTCACAATTTCTTCCGGCCAGGGCGTCCGGACAGACGATCTTTACAGCCTGCTGGTCGACCTGCAAACGGTATATGGGAATATTGTTATCGACAGCGGTAACTTTTTGAATGAGAATGTTGTCACTTATATGGACGCATCTCATAAAATCGTGCTGGTGATTAACCCCGAAATCGCTTCACTGCGGGATGCCAGCCAATTCTTTGAGGTTTGCCGGCAGTTAGCTTACCCAAAGGATAAGGTTCTGGTGGTGGTCAACCAGTTTGATAAGCGCGAAGGGTTATCACTGGATGATATTGAAAAATCATTAAATGTCAAAGTATTTAGTACTTTACCGTGGGATCATAAGTCTTCTTTGAACAGCATTAACCGCGGTATTCCGGTAGTCCTTCAAAGACAGAATTCAGCTTTGCGTAGAGCCTACCAAAACCTTGCTGGTAAAATGGTTCAATTTGTCGAGAAGGGCGCAACAGCAGCAGCCGGTAGCAGTCGCAGGAGAAATGCTCCTTCCGATGCGCTATCGAAGTCGTCTAGGTTAGGCTAAGCTGGAAAGGGTTTGATACCTTGGATTTAGGAAATATTCCTTTCACATTAGTGATAATTGCCGTGTCGATGGGGGGATTGGTTGTATTAATTGGGGTCATTGTAATCGTACTCGGTCGAGGTGATGTAGGAGAGCGCATAAATCGGTACGTTGAAGCGCCATCTTCTTCTCAATCTAGTTCTCAACAATCTCGTTTTTCACGCTACAGCCGATTCCGATACCAGTTGAACCAAACTCTGTCGATGTTCAATTCGGAAGAGTTTCAAAATAAACTTAACAGTGCAAATTGGCAAATTTCTGTAACTGAATACCAGTTGATCAGACTCGGTGCCACAATTATATTTTTTATATTGGGTTTTCTGATATTAAAAAATATTATTGCGGGAATTGCAATGGCTGGCGTGGTCTTTGTTCTGCCTGGTGCAGTCTTGTTTAGAGCCGTTCAGCGCCGCCAAAGGAAATTCCAGGATCAATTGATCGATTCGCTTACATTGATCCGAGGGTCCGTTCGTGCTGGCTCGAGTTTTTTGCAATCCTTGGATGTGGTGGTGTCCGAAATGACGCCCCCAACTTCAGAGGAATTCCGGCGTGTCCGTCGCGAGGTTGAATTAGGGCTCCCACTTCACCAAGCGTTGTCCAATTTGGCTAACCGGATGGAGAGCGATGACCTATACCTGGTGGTCTCGGCAGTCACAATTAATATGCAGGTGGGTGGTAACCTCGGCCAAATTTTAGAGGCGGTCACAGATACAATCCGCAATCGAATTTATTTGTTTAGTGAAATTCGGGCTTTGACATCCTACGCGACATATACAAGCTATTTGCTTACTTTGTTACCGTTTATTACCGCATTGATCCTTGTGTTCATAAGTCCGACTTATTTTGACCAGCTGCTTAAACCTGGATTGACCCGCTATATCTTATATTACGCAGTCATCAGCTTGATTGTTGGAAATATCGTTTTACGGCGGGTGAGTAAAATTGAAGTGTAGGTTACCAAGAGGATTAAGAATGTTATGGATATAATATCGATTGCCATATTATCCGCGACAATATTTGTGTTGATAGGGATTTTCTTTATCATTTACAGTACCAGCTTTTTTGGTGCTCATCAGATCTCTCAGCGCATAGAAAAATATGTTATTGAAGAAAGAACGGAATCACGCCCCAGGGGTGTCGGGATCCGGAATGCCAATTTTTCTGATTCGATCCTCCAACGTATCGTTATGCCCGGGATCAATTCCGTACTTTCAATTTTGGGAAGATACACCCCTGCTTCTTCGATAAATGAAGTCAACCGCCAGTTGACACTAGCTGGATTTACTACTATTCGCGCCCAGCAATATTATGGAATTCGGTTTTTATTTATTTTGGTTGGGGTCGGGCTGGCGATGTTGATGTACCGTTCGGCTCCCGATTCTAAAACTTTACTCAATGCTGCACTGGTTGTTGTTGTGACTTTTATCATTCCAATTCTATGGTTGCGGATGCGGGTCGCAAAACGACAGGATACAATCCGGAAATCGATGGCCGATGCTTTAGATATGTTATCCGTTTCCACCGGAGCTGGGTTAGGTTTCGACCAGGCACTCCAGAAGGTAAGCCAATTTTTCAAAACACCTGCCGGATTTGAATTTGGGCGAGTGGTTTCTGAAATGGAGGTTGGGGTTTCTCGCCAGCAAGCCCTGAGAAATTTTGCAGATAGAGTTCAAATATCGGAAGTATCTAGTTTTGTGGCTGTCATCATCCAGTCTGAAATCCTTGGAATGAGTATCGCAGATGTGCTTCACGCTCAGGCCGAACAGATGAGGATTCAACGTCAGTACCGGGCAAAAGAAGAGGCGCAACGCTTACCGGTGAAAATGATGATACCGCTTGCATTATTGATCTTGCCAGCCCTACTTGCAGTCTTACTTGGGCCAACCATTCCTGCTATCCTAGAAATATTCTAGTCTCAATATTGCGACTATTGAAAACTGAATTACACGATTATAATGAGGTCAAAACTTTTATAGGGTCAAGACTACATGGCTGATGAACTAAATAATGATATTGGGACAGAAGGTAATGGGAATCTGGAGACTCCGATTGACGAGACTCGTCCTTTGCCGTATGCCAAAGATCCATTGTATAAGGATCTTCTAAAACACTACCAAAACGCAGACTGGGATGCTGGTTTAGATGTACTGAACTCCATGCTAAAAGAGTATCCAGATGACCCGGGATTGCTGGAATTTGAACATGAAATTCAGATGCGGGTGAGTATGCAGCGCATTGGCCAGGAAACCGACCGGGAAGAGAGAATGCAAACTTTCCGCAAATTAGGTGTCCGAGCCCTGATTGGCATTGCAGTTCTTGCGATCATTATCTTTGCAGTTCAATGGGGAATTAACCTCTATGATTCCAGGGTTGAGCAAGCCCGTTTTGAGAGAACCCAAGAGGCTCTAGCCCAATCACTGGGAAGGAAGTTTGAAAACGCTGAACAATTTATGAAAGGCGGCAGGATTGCTGAAGCATTAGCTTTGTACGAAGAAATTCAGGAAGTTGATCCTAATTATGATAACGTAGCGCAAAAAATTGCCGATGCGCAAGAGAAGTTAGCGTTGGATGAAATTTATCAGCAAGGCGTTGATGAATATAAGTCGGGTGATCTGGAAACTGCAAAGGACACTCTGCAGAAAGTGCTGGACGTGGACCCTCTCTATAAAGATGTTGCCATCCTATTGAACAATATTAATAGTACGATTTCGATTGAGGAATTGAAGAAACAGGCAAAAGCAGCATACGGCAATAATGATTGGTTAGGTGTTGTGAATGCCTATAATGAGATCCAAAGAATAGATAACACAGTGGATGTGGCTGATCTTGAGGTTGCACTCTTTTTCAGTTATAAGAATTTGTTGGTAGAAACCGCAGAAGGCGGAAATGTCAGTGTGGAAGATTTGGAAAAAGCGGAGAACTACTACCGTCTCGCGTTAGCCATCTTCCCGCAGAATCCAGAATATGCCGACGAAATTGCAGAACTGAAGCAGGTTGCGATCAGCTTGGTGGCTAACAAATATTACAACTATGCTCGTGAGCAGGTCGAGCAGGAAGATTATTCGATCCAATCAATGGAAGAAGCCTTAAGACTGCTTAATAAGGCCAGTAATATTAGCTCCGACTCAACTGCAATAGCCGCAGAAATCAGCCAACTGACACTGTTTTTGACTGCATTCGATAATTTTGCCGGCAGGCGCTGGGAAGAAGCAATCGATGGCTTTGAACAGCTCTACCGTATTAGCCCAAATTATGCGGATGGGTTGTTAAAATTTCTCATCTATGAAACGTATATGGCAAGAGGAGACACTGCTCGCGTGAGTGACCAGGGCAATACCCTGCGCCTATTCCAGATAGAAATCAGGATCGGATATACATTGCGCAAGCTGTCGCTTCCGGCTGAGGCTGCTGCATATTATAGCTATGCCCTCAACCTAGTCAATTTTCCCGACAAATTAGAAACTGATGAAGCTGATAAGAGAACCACTTACCTTGAAGCAGAAGCATCACTGGCGGCCAAAGATTATTGGAATGCAACCAGACTCTATGAAATTTTACTCGAGGATACTGAGACAATCTACGAGTTTGAAACCGTAACGATCCTTAAAGGTGATTCACTCGCTCATATTGCTTTTCAGCACGGTTCTTCGATTAATGCCATCTTGCTGTTTAATCCAAACCTCGGTGACAGTTTAGTCTCCCGAGTTGATCAGGAGATCCGAGTGCCGATATTAGTGGAAGATCAGAATTAGTAATTAGCTTTAAAAACAAGGAGTAACGTATGTTTTCAAATCGACCCGCAATGAAAAGGGATTACCAACCCCGAGAAGAGGGAGATACTTTAAGTTCTGAGGGGATGGAAGGTATTCGTGAGAATTTGTATTTTATCCGAG
>JARROY010000179.1:0-5180 GCA_037383445.1 Anaerolineales bacterium
AATAGAAGAGCCAACAGAGGCACCAATGGAAGAACCGATGGAAGAACCTCTTATCATTGGCACTACAGATAGATGGGAAAGCTTCGACAGTGCCTGGGTGTACAGCTTTCACGATTGGGAATTAACCCACCAATGCGCTGATGGCCTTTTGAATAGTGTACCTGGGACTGCTGGTGAGGTTGCCCCTGCCTTAGCTGAATCATATACGGTAAGTGACGATGGAGCTACTTATACATTCAAGTTGCGCGAGGGTGTCGTATTCCCGGATGGTTCGCCATTCAACGCCGATGCAGTCATATATACATTTGATCGCATTCCGAAGATCGCCGAAGTTACTTCTGGCGATGCTTCCTTCCTTTTCACCGACTACGTAGCCAGCTACGAAAAAGTCGATGACATGACGGTAAGCGTTACCTTTGCAGGAGCTTATGCATATGCACCTCAACTTGTAGCCACCAATCCCTGGAAGATCGTTAACCCCGCTAAATGGACCGACACCGAATCCAACACAAACAACACAAGTTGCGGAATTGGACCATATATCATTGAAAGCTTCACCGAGAGCGAGGAAGCCACATTTGTTGCTAATGAATCCTATTACGGCGATGCTCCCAAGGAAGCCAAAGTGATCTTGCGCTATTTTGCAGATTCCTCAACAATGGCTTTAGCCCTACAGAACGGCGAGATCGACATTGCTTGGAAGAGCCTTTCCCCCGCCGACCTAACGGCTGCGGAAAGTTTTGAAGGTGTTATCGTTGAATCCCAGGGCGGTACAGAAGCACGCTTCATGGGTATTAATGTGAATACTCCTCCATTTGACAATCCCAAAGTCCGCCAAGGTATAGCCAGCTTCATCAATCGTGAAGATTTAACCGACTTGGCCTGGCAGGGGATCAAAGTCCCCATGTGGTCTGTCATCCCGGCTGGCTTCTTCGGACAGAAAGATGCCTTTGCTGAAACTGAAAATGTTGAAGCTGGTAAAGCTCTTTTAGCTGAAGCTGGATTCAATGAGGCTAACCCACTTGTGATGGATTTCTACTACAGCCCCACACACTACGGTGACACTGAACCAGATGTTGCTGCCATGGTGAAATCCCAGTTAGAAGCCTCGGGTGTTGTTCAGGTAACCTTGAACGCTCTGGAATGGACTGCGTTCAAAGAAGCTGAACGAGCAGAGTCTATGCCCGCCTTCCTTATTGGTTGGTATCCAGACTACCTTGACCCCGACAACTATGTTGTCCCGTTCTTGCGCTCGGCAATGACCTGGAATGGTGCTGGTTATGGTACTGAGGAAATGGACGCACTCCTTGCTGCTCAAGCGGTTGAAGGGGATCCAGCTACTCGAGCAGACCTGCTTGGGCAGATCCAAGATCTTGCAGTAACTGAGAGCCCCTTTGTGCCTTTGGCACAAGGCGGTTTGTTCGTAGCTTATCGAGAGGGTATTTCTAATATTGTTCTGGATCCGCTATCACTGTTCCACTACTTTTTGATTGAGAAGAATTAGCTCCTCATAGAGGATCTTGTTTGTCAATAGATTTATCAGGGGGCTCGAATAATGAAAATGTTCGAGCCCCCTTGGAATTCTCCAAATTTCTAACTGGTTTTTTAGCTCTATGTGAAAGATGCAAAGGACAGCTTATGTCTCCGAGCCTAAGACGTTATATTTTTGTGCGAATAATTTTAACCATCCCAATGATCCTCATCTTGATCTCCATAGTGTTTTTTGTGATGAGAATATTGCCTGGAGACCCTGCCCTGGCCGTATTACGAGATGGGGCGTCTGATGAGCAAATAGAAACGTTCCGAGAGGCGATGGGATTAAATAAACCGTTGGGTGAGCAGTATCTTGATTTTGTTTCAGGTGTGATCCGTTTTGATTTTGGTGTGTCTATGGCCCGGCCAATCCCCGTGATAGACGAGATAAAAACATTCCTGCCAGCCACGATAGAGCTAGCTATTTTTAGCATGTTTGTCATTACATCAGTAGGTGTATTGTCTGGGGCTTATGCTGCTCAGCATCGCAAGTCAGCCTCTGATTACACAATCCGAATAAGTGGTATTGTATTATATTCAATCCCCATTTTTTGGTTGGGGTTAATGTTTCAAATGTTATTTGGTGCCAAACTTGGATGGCTACCAGTTTCTGGACGTTTAAGTCCTGGGATGACCCCTGATTTTCGAATTACTGGTTTATACACCGTCGATGCAATTATCAAACAAGATTGGCCTCTTCTTAAAGATGCTTTGAGGCATCTTGTTCTTCCTTCTCTAACATTGGGTTTGATTATTGCGGGTTTTTTCACCCGCCTCACAAGGGCAAATATGCTGGATGTCCTCGAATCAGATTACATTACGGCGGGTCGGGCACGCGGACTTAAAGAGCGTGTTTTAGTGTATAAACATGGATTGCATAATGCGGCTATCCCAATTGTCACTCTACTTGGCCTGCAGTTCGCAATACTCTTAGCGGGAGCGATCCTCACAGAAACCACCTTTTCATGGCCAGGATTAGGTCGTTTGGTGGTCGATCGCATTTTTGATCGGGATTTCACTGTTGTACAGGGAAGCATTCTTTTCTTCGCTGTCATGGTATCAGCAGCCAGTTTGCTAGTTGATATCATTTACGGTTTCCTTGACCCTCGAATTCGGTACTAAAGGTAAATTCTATGGCACAAGCTGACACAATCCTGAAAAAAGAGAAAATCTTGGATGAAAATATTGGTATCTTAAATCGAATTTGGCGAGGCAGAATATGGTATGGCGCAGAATGGTATATCACAATATTTGGGGCTATTCTCCTTTTTTTGATCATCCTTATGACTGTGCTGGCTCCCTGGATATCACCTTATGATCCCAATGAATTAGTTGCTGGCCCTTTCATTCCACCTGGAGGGGGACAGCAAACACTCTTGGCTAGATCTGGGGAGGTTCCAGAATTCGATATTGATGATTTGAGCGGTCTGACGATTGGCTCTCAACGTAACACAGGCGGAAAAATAATTGCTGAAAGTCTGGGAGCAGAAGACCAGCGTTTCATGACTCAAAAAGATTTATTTACCGGTCTGCAAAACGGAACTGTTGATCTTATATTTGTAGATGCCTTAAAAACAGATGAATTACTCCAAGAGTATCAAGGTATAGAAATCGCTGCAGAAAAGATTGGGAAAGTGTACTGGCTCGGTACAGATAATTTAGGTAGAGATGTAGTTAGTCGCATAATTTGGGGAGCTCGAACTGTAATGGGAGTGGCAATTTCTGCATCGCTATTATCTCTCGCTCTAGGTGTTTCCATTGGTCTGATTTCTGGTTTCACGGGCGGCCGTTTAGATAAAACCTTCTCCCTGATCATGGATAGTATTTATTCTTTCCCAGGGTTGATCTTAGCTATTGCAATGGTCTCTATGTTAGGGCCAGGAGTGATAAATGTGGCAGTTGCAGTCTCTGTGGTCTATGTACCAACATTCTTCCGTGTAGTTCGAGGCCAAGTTCTATCAGTGAAGGAGGAATTATATGTTGAAGCAGCCCGAAGTCTTGGTGCCAAACCTCTCAATATCCTTCGGCTGTATATCTTTCCAAATGTGATCCCATCGGTTGTTGTGGTATTCTCTCTTAGCGTTGCAGATGCCATACTTACAGAGGCAGGGTTGAGTTTTATAGGTTTGGGTCTCCCTCCAGATATCCCTGATTGGGGCTATGATGTAAGTAAGGGAGCATCTTTTCTGGTTGCAGGTCACTGGTGGCTGGTTACCTTTCCTGGTCTGATGATCACATTGGTTGCTACTGGGTTTAGCTTGCTTGGAGAGGGACTAAGTGAAATATTAAATCCGCGATTGGTAAAAAATTAGGATAATTGAACTCATGGCTGAAGAAAATACTCTTTATTCAATAAAAGACTTGGTGGTTGAATATTCTACGCGGTCTGGGGCATTACGCGCCGTAGATGAGGTTTCATTTGAAATCAAAAAAGGTGAAGTTCTCGGTTTGGTGGGAGAATCTGGTTGTGGAAAATCCACCCTGGGAAAAGCGATCATGCGAATGATTGAAGAACCGGGAAAGATTGTATCTGGCAAATTGATCTTTGATAATCTGGATTTAATGGAAATTTCAAATGAAGAGATGCGCAAAATACGCGGCAGCCGGATCAGCATGATTTTTCAAGATCCGATGACTTCCCTCAATCCGGTTCAACGGATTTCCGGGCATTTAATCGAAACTGTTCACGCTCATGATTTCACCATCGATAGAAAAACAGCACGGTCGCTCGCAGCCAAATTAATCGATAGATTGGGTATCCGGTCAGAACGGCTGGATGATTATCCCCACCAACTTTCTGGCGGAATGCGCCAGCGGGTGATGATAAGTCTCGGTCTGGTGCTAAATGCAGACCTGATTATCGCTGATGAGGCCACCACCTCGCTCGATGTGATTGTTGAAGCGAAGTTAGTGGACCAATTAAAACAGATTCAGGACGAGTTTGGTGTCACCATTCTGGTAATTACACATAACATTGCGTTGGTAGCCCAAATCGCAGACCGGTTGGCGGTGATGTATGCTGGAAGGATTGTTGAATTGGGTTCAATTTATGAGGTTTTTGAACACCCAAAACATCCCTATACACAGGGTTTGCTGGATTGTATCCCCACTATCAAGTTAGAGAATGATGAAGAATTATACAAAATGCCTGGCGAACCACCGAATCTCATCAACCCACAGGGAGGCCTGATAGAGTTTATTGAGAATCCGGATCTTCTCTTCCCTTGACAACACAGGTCGATTGCGGCCTGGTTCCATGCGGTCTCGCAACCACTGGCGCTCCGCGGGATCTTGCAGGTGCATGTACTCCACACCAACTGAGCGACAGTAGGTTTCCTTGAGAGCCTGAAGTATTTCGCTCAAAAGTGCCAGGTTTTTGCCCGGGAAAAGCTGGGTATAGAACTCCCGCTGCAAATCGTCGTCTGTAAGATTGAAGGCTGCGGGATTCAGAAGAGGATGATCAGTTGGGCAAGCCGCAAGCGGATCCAGACAGGCCAGTAGATGGCCGAGATCACGATACCGATGAATCAGCGCCTCCACCTGCGACTGTTTTGAGACCTGATCCTCATCACTGACCAGAACCACCTCAGACTCTCTGGTGGAGGCCAACTCGAAACCTTGGAAGAAAAACTGCCAATCTCGGGAAA
>JARROY010000180.1:0-9793 GCA_037383445.1 Anaerolineales bacterium
TATGTGATCATACGTTTTTTGACTTATGTTTACAGTTGTCAGTCTGCCCAAAATTTGTGATACATCATCCACTGGTCTGGTTTTAGACTGACGTATTTTTCAAAATACTCCATATACATTCGGGTATTGCTTCTGATCTGTTCCTGTTTTGTCCCGGTTTGAATCACATCCATCGGCTCGGAAAAGAACAACTGGTATTCTGGAAGTGAATCTTTGTAAAATGCAATAATAATTGTAACAGCATTTGTCATCATTGCCAGTCGAGCCGTACCCAATGGGACATAGGCGGGTTTACCAAATACCTCGGTTAGTTCTTCCACCTCATGATGGGGCCAATCCAACCCGGTACCGACAATTTTGCCTTGTTTAAGGTTCGTAATCGCCTTCCGGAGAGATTTGGGATTAATGGGGGTAGCATGGAAGCCATATTTCATTCGAATCTCGTTTTGGAACATGTACCCATCATTCGGGTTAGCTGCAGAGAGACCTTGTATTTCTAATCCAAGAGAAGACAAACAGAGGGATCCTAGGTCAAAGTTGCTCAAATGAATGCCCGCCAGCAAGACCCCGCGTCCCTCTGCCTGAATTTCAGCTACATTCTCGAGTAGCTTATCGGGAATGTTGACTTTCTTGATGATTTCTGAAGGCGGTTTGCCAACTGAATGGTAGAAGTCGTAATAGACCTTTCCAGCATTGATGAATGCACGTCTGGCCAGTTCATCTAATTTGCCGGGTTGATCATCTGTTCCTGGAATGTGAGAGAGATTCTCGCGTAGTTGCTGATAAACAGCTGATTTAGAGTCGGCAATCCTATTTCCAGCAATTTTAGCGACGTGATATCCTACCTTACGAGGGGTGAGTCTGGCAAGCCACATTCCTGTCCGAACTACTTTATCATCTTTAAAAAATTCTCTCAGATCCATATTATTGATAATTTCCTTCATCCAAACTTGAATTCAGACAGCTTATTATAAAACAGAACCAAGGTATCGTTAAGCTTCAAATTAATCATATCAAATTTTCGATTCAAAACACAACTTATGTTTCCCTTAAGGAGTTTCCTTCGAGAATAAAATGGTTAGAGTAGCTGGAAATCGAATCCCAATTTTGGCTCCAGAATCAAAATCGGTGTGCTGCAGTCTAGCTCTTCTCACCAGAGTAAGGTTTTATTGGGATTTCTCAATATCAAGTTTCTGATTATTTGGGGAAAATGTGTCTGGGTTAAAGCCTATCTTTTTAAGGTTGAATGAAATTGAGTCTCCACGAACCCCAATAGGGTTCATCCTGATCCTCGCACTGCCGGCCGGTGATCGAATTGATCGGATCGCCACCAGCTTCGAGGCGCAGTGAATACGTGACCATGGGATCCATGGTGAAATCTGCATAACCAAGACCATACTCTGGTTTAAGCCCGGTGACGAAACGGTTGGTATTGCCGTCCCAAGAGACCAAAATCGCGACTCCAGGCACTGGATTGCCAGCACCGTCGTATACGTATACCCGAATCAATGGCGGGTCGATGCTGGGGTCGCATTCAAGCGGAATATCCTGCAAGATAAAAGGCGGCCCAGGCGTGGCAGTCGGGGTGGGAGATGGGGTTGGTGTCTGGGTTGGGGGGAGAGGGCTGCCAGATGGATTAGGAGTTTGAGCTGTTTAGGATGTTGAGCTCTGCTCGGGAGTCTCTGTAGGTGTGGGACTGGTTGAACTTGCAGATATGGTTTCTTCCACGGCTGGAGAGAGGGTTATCTGCGGCGGCGTGAGTTGTATTGTTGGAGAGTCGTCTGTGGTTGCAGCGGACAAACTGCTGGTTCCGTTTTGTAAGGCTTCTGCCAGAGATCCAAGGGCGCGGGCAACTTCTTCTGAGCCATTTCGTCCCAAGGTGATTTGCGCTTGGACGGCTAATGCCCGAACAGGATCGTCGTCACCCAGCAAGGACAACCTTTGTGAAGCACGTCCTAGATCATTGTTGGCCAGATAAGCTCTGGCGATTAATTCCCGGTAGGCATCTTTAAAATCACTGCGCAGGTCTTGTGGTGAAGTTTCGATGACCTCAACAGGAGTTAAAACCCAACCATAAGCTACGCCCAGAGCTATACCAATGATTAAACCAGTGATCAAGTAAATTGGGGAACGGCGGTTTCTCATGTACCTCCGCCTTCCAGGTCTGGGTTCCAGGTGCTCATCACCAGGCTCAGGTCGCGCATGAGGAGTAGGTCCTGAGGTGGGTATTGGTGATCGAGCGCAAAAAGTAAAGCTCGGTTGATGATCTCAGCCGGGGGGGCTGATCCGAGCAGTGCCAACTGCCTCGCAGCCAGGGATGGGTTCTGCTCTCGCGAATACACTTCGGCAACCATCAGAACATAATCGGTTTGGTAATCCTCACGCAGCGTATCTGGAGGAGCATCTACAACATTCACCGGGTTAATTTCTGAGGTGTAGAACCATCCTAAAATGGCGCCCAGTGCGATCATAAAGATAAACATGATGTAACGAAGCATAGTTCTGTTATTCTCCCATAGACCAGGATGCTATGCAAGTAAAACCGGGGAAAAGGTTGTCGAATTGATTAACGCACATTGTACGAAAGGAATAAAGATGTGCATAATTCTGGATGGAAATTGATCAATTCTCAGGTTTGGGGTGGGATTTTTTCGGAGCGGTTCCTCCACCCGGTATTATAATACTCCTGTGGAAAAACTTTCTGGCTCAGTTGAGCGAATTACCTACTATAACGAAGAAAATGGCTACAGTGTTCTGAGAATCGCTCCTGATGAGAGCCAGGGTGCGGCAGAAGACCGGCAGGGGTTGGTGACCGTGATTGGAAACCTCCCCGAACTTGCTCCCGGCGAATACCTGCGGTTGAATGGGGAATGGGTAGACCATCCGAGACATGGCCGCCAGTTCAAAGTTGAAACGATCGAACAGGCTTACCCTGCCACGATTGAAGGGGTCAAGCGCTATTTGGGTTCTGGTCTGCTGGAGGGGATTGGTCCGAAATTAGCTGAACGGATCGTGAACCATTTTGGGGCAGACACTTTGGAGGTTATCGAGAACCACCCGCAGCGTTTGAGAAATGTGCCCGATATTGGACCCAAACGGGTCAAGATCATCGTTGAAGCCTGGGAGGAACAGCGCCAGGTAAAAGAGATTATGATCTTTCTCCACAGCCACGGCATTACCACCAATCTTGCCTTAAAAATCTATAAGCAATATGGAGACCAGGCTCTCCCGATCGTCCAGCGAAATCCTTTTCAGCTGGCGCGTGATATCTTTGGAGTGGGCTTTAAAACCGCAGACCGGATCGCCCAATCGCTGGGTTTACCGGAAGATCACCCGACCCGGATCGAAGCAGGGGTCATCTATCTGCTGGAGGATTTCGCCAATGAGGGGCATGTTTTCGCTCCCCGATCGCAGCTATCGGACCGGGCGGTAGAGCTTCTGGGAATTGATCGCAGCCAGGTTTGGGAAGCGGTGGAGCGTCTGGCGGAGCAGGATCTGGTAAAGGTAGATTCTATTCCGGATTTGGCACAGGAGCGGGTGGAAGATGAACTCGCCATCTACCTGACCCCATATTATTACGCTGAGGTAGGTTCATCTCGCCGCCTGCTGGAATTGGTGGCCGCCTTTCCTCCCCGTTTGAGCGATATCCCCCCGCTATTTACCCCTCTAGACGAGGCACTGTCTTCGGAACAGGCGGAAGCAGTCCGGAAAGCCTTGTCCCATCCGGTCAGCGTGCTGACTGGCGGGCCGGGAACCGGAAAAACGACCTCGATTCAGGCCCTGATCGCTGTGGTGGAAAGCGCCGGTAAGCGGTATGCACTTGCCTCTCCAACAGGACGGGCGGCTAAACGTCTTTCAGAAGCGACCGGCAAGCCGGCCAGCACGATTCACCGTTTGCTGGAATATTCGCCTGTCGATGGCTTTACCAGAAATGAAGATACTCCTCTGAAATTAGATCTGCTGGTGGTAGATGAGGCATCTATGCTGGATGTGATCCTGGCGAATAGCTTGCTGAGAGCTTTGGAACCTGGAACGCATTTGCTGCTGGTTGGGGATATCGACCAGCTTCCTTCGGTTGGGGCAGGAGATGTGCTGCGGGAGGTGATTAATTCGGGGGTGGTGCCGGTCATCCGTTTAACAGAAATTTTTCGCCAGGCAGCGGGTTCCGAGATTATCACCAATGCACATTTGATCAACCAGGGACAATTGCCAACTTTTGATGCTGAAGCGCAGGATTTCTTCCGTTTCCCGGCAGATATGCCAGAGCAGGCAGCGGATTGGATCGAAGACCTCGTGGTGACCCGCATCCCAGAAAAATTTGGTCTTTCCCCGGCAGAGATTCAGGTGCTGGTGCCGATGTATCGCGGACCGGCTGGAATTCATGCCATCAATGATCGCTTGCAGCAGGTGCTTAACCCGCCGAGCCCGTTGAAGGCTGAATGCAAGTTGTTTGGCACGATCTACCGCCCTGGGGACAAAGTCATGCAGGTGCGCAATGATTATGATAAGCAGGTATTCAATGGGGATATCGGCTTTATAAAATCGATTTCACTGCTCGAACACACCCTGATCGTGGAATTTGACGGAAACCAGGTCGAATATGCCTGGAGCGAGGGGGACCAGCTAACCCTGGCGTACGCGGTATCGGTTCATAAATCTCAGGGTTCGGAATTTCCTGCTGTGGTTATGCCCCTGCTGACCCATCATTACATGATGCTGCAGCGAAATCTGCTTTACACGGCGATCACACGCGCGAGACGAGTATGTGTTTTAGTCACGAACATGAAAGCGTTGGGCATTGCGGTGAACAACAACCAGGTATCGGAACGCTTTACTGCGCTGGCATGGCGGATGAGAACCAATGGCCAATGAAGCAGCCTTAATTCAAAAGTCCACTCTGCTGGATAAAATTTCGATCGGTCCGCACCACAGAATGTCGATTTTCCTCATCGTGATTGGGATGCTGACAATCCTCCCGGCGGTGCAGGGATACAATGACGGCGCCCGAATGGCGACCATCCAATCGATTGTTGAGGATCACACCTTATCGATTGATCAATCTGTATTTTCTGATGGGCATGATAAGGTATTTATCAATGGCAAGTTCTACGCTCACCAACCCGTCCTGACGGCAGTGCTGGGGGCGGTAATCTATTATCCGCTTTACGTCTTTGATCGCTGTATTTTTCAAGGTCCTCCACTTTCACCAACCACGTCATTTCAGCATCATCTCTGATGATCGGGTTTTATTTTTTGCAGCGGGCGAAGACTGAGGCAAACGCCTTTTGGTCACTTTTTCTAGCCGGGTTGTTTATCTCTTTGGGTGGTTCTCTGGATCTGGCAATTTTAGTGTTTTACGCTGGCTTTGGGGTCTACGTTCTGTTTCAACGCTACTCGTTTAAGTCTACATTGGGCTATATTCTCCCTCTGGTATTAACAGTTTTTCCGACTTTCCTAACGTATGATCTCATCTCTGGGAGTTTTCTGCCTTTCAGTGTGGTGCGGGATTACTTCATTTACCCGGATTCCCCCTGGCAGAATAATCATCTCCTGACCGGTGTACAGGTGAAGAGCGGGTGGTATTTGGTACGGTATTCCTTCCAAGCATTAATCGGTAAGAAGGGCTTTCTCCTGCATAACCCGATGAGTCTGCTGGCCTTACCACTACTGGGCGAGGAGATCTGGAAGCGTGGCAAATTGAAGAAAGAAGCATTGGTTATCAGCATTTGTTCAGTAGTTGTGATCGGGTACTATTTGCTGGCTTCCCAAGATTACAGCGGATTCGCTTACAGCATCCGGTGGTTTGTCCCATTGCTTCCTCTCTGGTTTGTTTTTCTTTACCGCGGTTTTATGGTGGATCGCCCCAGGTTCCGGAAGCTTTTTCCACCTGTATTTTTAGCCTCTGTAATCGTTGCGAGTGTTGGGTTGATTGACCCCTGGACAACGATCGTAACCGGGATACCGTTTTTAGATAACTTGATTACCCTAATGCTTGGGATTTAGCTGGTTATGCACTAGAGTGTCACTTAGTTAGGAAATCTATCTCCTTAAAATTCGTTTTAATTCCTTTAGTGTTAATTCGGGCCGTTCGTCTCTTAGCAGCGGTGAGCGAGCACGGAAATGGTGCAAATCGGAGAGATCGATATCCGTAACCGTCAGAGCTTCTTCTTGGTATGGACCGCGGATGACCAGATTCCCGGATGGGTTATAAAGGGTGGCTCCACCCCAAAAGTTGATCCCGTCTTCGTAGCCTACCCGGTTGGTGCTGGCAACGAAAATGGTAAATAAGCTGGCGTAAGCCTGATTGATATGCTCGACCCAATGAGAGGATTCAGGCTGGGGAGACGATGATAAACCGCGGGATGGCGAAGCGGAGATAAACACCATCAGATCAGCGCCGTCCAACCACAGTAAGTACGGGGGAGAGACATGCCAAAAATCCTCACAGATGAGGATGCCGAAACGTCCAAAGCGTGTATCAAAAGCGCGCACCTCGTCGCCAGCAGCAAAGAAGCGGCTCTCATCAAAGAGTCCATACGTGGGCAAATACACCTTGCGGTGGATGTGGAGAACTTCCCCCTGCGAAAGATAGGCAGCCGAGATGAAATAACGGCTGCGCTGGTCTTCCTCCACAAAGCCAACCACGATATCGATGTTCTGGCTGGCATCCAGTAATGGACCAAATACCGGGTCTTCATGAGATGGACGGCAGGCGACGGACTGAGCGAGGTCTTGCAGGATGTAGCCGGTGAGGGACAACTCCGGGAAAACCACTAAATCGACCGATTGGCTTTTTGCCTGTTCAATCAGATTGAGATGTTTTTCCAGATTTTGTTTTGGTTTTCCAAGCTTGGTGTTGATTTGAGCAAGGGCCAACTTCATGACAAGTTATTCCTTCGGGACAGGTTAACAAAAGTGATTATACCTTGAAATATGGTTTCCCTTTTTTAGCAATCAGAAGGAGGGGTAAAATAAACTAGTCTTGTCATCCTATTAAATAGGATTGTAAGCTGGTTTAGGTGAATGTATAATCTAGGAGGAGTTTAGCGATTGTGATGTTCATTTATCTCCACTGGAGGTTTTGATGGCGTTTTTGTTAGACCCCAATTTTGCTTATTTGCTGATCGTAGCAGGTTTTTTGCTGCTGGTTTTTGCTTTACTGACACCGGGCACCGGTTTGTTTGAGGTGGGTGCAGTGATCTTGTTGGGATTGGCTGCCTGGCGTATCATAGAGCTATCGATCAATCTCTGGGCGTTAATTGTGCTGGGGCTTGGGATCATCCCGTTTATATTGGCTGTTCGCAATAAACAGCGCACCTTAAATATGGTCCTTATGGTGGCAGCATTTGTAATCGGGTCTGCATTTTTATTCCGGGAAGAACATTGGTGGCAGCCTGCAGTCCATCCTACGCTGGCAGTGGTTACATCGATTGCAGCAGGTGGTTTGTTTTGGCTGATGACCACAAAGGTGATTGAAGCAGAGGAAAAGCGCCCATCCCATGACTTAAGTGGGTTGGTTGGATCAATTGGTGAAACCCGCACCGATGTGTATTTAGAAGGGTCGGTTTACCTAAGAGGAGAAATGTGGACGGCAGAAAGCGAGACACCGATCAAGGCGGGATCACAAGTCAAGGTGATATCACGAGATGGTTTCGTGCTTCATGTAAAAGAAATTGAAGAGTCTGACGAGTAAGGATAAATTATTTTCACTAAGGGAAAGGAGTAAGTATTTATGGATACCGTTTTAATTTGTGCTGTTGCGGCAATAGGTGTGATTGGGGTTGTTTTGCTGGCAACCGCAATCCGGATTGTGCCGGAATATCAGCGTTTGGTTATCTTCCGGCTTGGGCGTAGTATGGGAGAAAAAGGCCCAGGAATTGTCTTCCTGATCCCTGTAATTGATATGGCGAGAAAAGTGGACTTGCGGGAGCAAGTTCGAGAAATTCCCCACCAGACATCCATTACCAAAGACAATGCAGCCATCTCAATCGACTTTATCTGGTACTACAAGGTGCTGGACCCTGAGGCGAGTGTCATCCAGGTGGGGAACCTGGAGAGTGCCGCTGAAGGTATGGCGACCACAACTCTGCGTGCGGTGATTGGTGGGATTCTGCTGGATGATGTGCTCTCTGAGAGAGATCACATCAACAACCTGCTGCGTACCCGTCTGGATGAGGTGACCGAACGTTGGGGTGTAAAGGTCACCAATGTGGAGATCCGAGAGATTATCCCGCCGCGAGAGATTCAAGACTCGATGAACCGGCAAATGTCTGCGGAGCGTGAACGCCGCGCTCAGGTGACCCAGTCTACCGGCGAGAAGGAAGCCTCGATCAATATTGCCGATGGTAAAAAACAGGCAGCCATCCTGGAAGCCGAAGGTTTGAAGCAGTCGGCCATTCTTAAAGCGGAAGGTTATGCTGAGGCGCTGGAACGCATTTTCAATGCTGCCCAGGGTATTGATCAAAAAACAATGACCTTGCAGTATTTCGAAACGCTTAAGGAAATGGGTGCCGGATCTTCAACAAAGTATATTTTCCCGATGGAGTTTACCAGCTTGCTCGAAGGATTTATCCGCGGGGGTCAGGAAAAATAAATAGGAAAGGCGAATCTCTCAGACAAGGGGTGGAATTAACCTCCACCCCTTGTCTGCTTTGGATAAATGGCACAAACATCGATCGATTTTGATATCTTCCAGGCTTCCCTGAGAGATCTTATCCCTGTGCGGAAATTGGAAAAACTATGCTTTCCAGTAGATGCCTGGCCTTTGCTGGACATGATTGGGGCGTTATCCTTTCCTAATATTGTGCGTTACAAAGCCCGGATCGGCGACCAGATAGTTGGATTTATTGCCGGGGAGGTAAAAGGCACAACCCAGACAGGCTGGATAGCTACTCTATGTGTTCATCCCAAGTACCGCAGAAAAGGAATTGGAGAGGAACTGCTGCGATTATGCGAGCAGGAGATGCAGATGCCGCGCATTCGATTGACGGTCCGCGAATCAAATCAGGGTGCGATAAAACTCTATGAAACACACGGCTATTATAAGGTCAACCGCTGGAAGAATTATTACAAAGGGGGAGAGGATGGGGTTGTGATGGAGAAAATCCTTTAACCCAAGATTTGTTTTATCCCGATAGGTACAGCACGCCAGATATTGATCAGAATGATTTAGATCTGGTCAGGGCACTTGTTTAGCCAGAATCTGGTCGTAGATGGTCTCGATGTTGGTTTCGAAACGCGTTTCGCGTTCCCAACCCTTAGGTCGCGGGAGGGCCGGGTCCTTGAGGATTATTTCTAAAGAATCACCTTTCTCGATGTGTGCGGCGGTTATCTCCCAACTGGTTTTCATATAATCGATCAGGGAATCAATCACTTCCTGGTTGCAAAATGTGCCGTGTCCAGGGAAAATCACATCTGCATCAAAGTCCGATAGCGACTTTAATACGTCGATCCAAACAGGGATATCCGACCCGATCATATAAGGGTAGCAGTTTTCAAAGATAAGGTCGCTGGGGAGCAGTACTTTTTGCTGCGGCAGCCAGAGTATTGTCTGGTCAGGTTTGTGCCCGCCTTTGAAAATCAATTCAATCTCCAATCCATTGATCGAAAGGCTCTTTTTACTCCCGGAAAAGGTTTCGGTCGGCATCTCGTTCGCAGCCCTGTTGGCGGCAGCCATGCGCTGATAAGTAATTTCGTGAGCCAGAATCGGGCAGCTGAAAAGGCTGTTCCCCCCAATGTGGTCACCATCAGCGTGTGTATTAATCACCAAAACAATGTTCTCAGGGGATAATCC
>JARROY010000181.1:0-5893 GCA_037383445.1 Anaerolineales bacterium
AAACAAGTTTCAGACATATTTGTACACACTTGGCATTTCGAGTATCTTGGTGCTTCTATATTTCTCATTTACTGCTCCAAATATTATCTCGCGTTGGGCTGGAACACCGAACCTAGTTATCAATATCATCCTGCTCACGAGTTGGATAATCACCGGTTATTGGTGGATGAGAAATGAGATTATCTCACCAAACCTTCTCTTGGGAATCGGATTTTTATTTGTTTTGTCATTAATGGTAAGCATTCTTCCCAATCAAGTTCATTTTCCAGTAACTATGGATAATGGATACCCTCTACCAGAACCGGAATTTTACGTTTTGGAAAACTTAGCTGTCTATGTTATGGTTGCTCTTTCACCTATTTTGCTAATAAATTTCACCATATTTTTAGACCAGATATTAAAAAACAAGCCAACTCCGGGGGTATTATCAGGAGCATTTACATGTGGAGCTGGGTTTATCCTTTTCATGATTCTGACACAGGTATTCACCACAGTTTATGATTACATTCCGGTTATCGGACCGGTATTTCGAGATAAATACTGGGTCGTATTTCTCATTCCTAGTTTATTGTCAATTTTGCCTTTATTCGCCTCTCGTAACGAAAATATCCAAGTTTCAAAGATTTCATCCCAAGAGTTTAAACCTTTTATATGGCTGCTCGGCGGAATTGCCTTTTCAATCGTCGCCGGCCTTATTCTAACTGCTGCAAATCCACCTTTCACTCAAACAGATAAGAACACTCTCCGGATATTCACGTACAATATCCAACAAGGATTTAATGATGAAGGGGAAAGGAATTTCGACGGGCAATTGAACTACATTCGCTGAACAAAATTCGCAGTATGTCACCCGATATCATCGGTCTCCAAGAATGTGATACTGCCAGGATTGCCGGTGGAAATGCAGATATCGTCTCTTATTTTGCTAACCACCTAGATATGTACTCATATTACGGTCCATCCAACGTTACAGGTACATTTGGTATTGCCCTTTTATCACGTTATCCGATTGAAAATCCTAAAACCTATTACTTATTCAGCATTGGGGAGCAAGTTGCTGTCATAGAAGCAGAAATTACAGTTGGTGATCAAACCTTCAATATTTATGTGACACATTTGGGGAATGGTGGTCCAATCTTTCAAATGCGCCAGATGCTTGAATTGATGCGTGGCAAGTCAAATATCATCGCAATGGGCGATTTTAATTTTAGACCATATGAGGAACAATACAAGATTACAACAGTAGAACTAAATGATGCCTACCAGATTGCCCAAACCAAAACTATCCCTTCTTTGTGGGGAGAGACTAAACCTTTTGACATCGGGGAGAGAATCGATCATATATTCATTTCTGAAGGGTTACAAGTACCATATTTGGAATATTTAACCCAACCCGAATCAGATCATCCCGGCTTGTTTGCAGAAATTGGCTGGTAAGGAAAACTATTACCAATTAAATCCTAATAGCCAGAATTTAATTTGAGGAGATTAATTAGAAACCGTTTTAGAACAACCGACATCAAATTCAACTCTTAATTGATAGCCAGACCCGGCTGGAGGGTTTTCGAATACCAATTCTAATAAACCAGAATTTCCAATAGGTACAGTTCTTTTTACGGTATCTGCAAAAAGTTCAGCAGTTGAGGGTGAAACGTCTAGCTGCTTGGCGTGAATCGCGACATTATTAAGTCTAGTTTGTCTCCAGTTTCCATTCTCCCCAATCGGCCAACTTAATACAATTTTCGTAATGATAATGTCGCTTGAATAATTATTGGTGATCTGGTAGAGACCAGGTGTTCCAGTGTAATTAAACTTAATGTCAGAGCAGGTACCAGAGGGTGGTTTGGGCGTGGGTGTACGGGTAGGGGGTCGTGGAGTAAAGGTTGAGGTCGGCGGAATGATTGGTACCAATGTTGGCGTTGAAGTGAAGGTTGGTGTGACTGTAGCAATTGGATTTCCCGGGCAACCGATACCCAATAATTGACAAGACAGAGCTAATAATTCCTCAGATAAAGAGGACGGCTCAGAAATAGGTCCACTAGGTTCAAGATTTTCTGTCATTGGTATCGTTGAATAGGTCCCAGCATTTAGGGAGACAGTTTGATCATTTGAACTTAATTCACTGGAGCCAGAAAGCATTGCGACGCTCATGTCTCCCTCTGGTTGAGCTTGCAAGATTGCGTCTCCCTGCAAGATTACATCAACCCCATTTGATCGGAAACTAATATACGATCCTTCTGGCCAACCGCCCTCCATGGAAACTAATAACCCGTCATAGTCAACCCTCTCACATTTTATTCCGGTCAATCCAGAGGTGAAATAGAATGTTGACATGTTCTGAGTATTATTTTCTACAACTGTATCCCCGAAAATCAAAAAGGTTACATTCTGACCAGGTAAGGTTGGCGTATCCGGCAAATTAGCTTGAAGCTTTAGGAACGCAATCCCCCAAATTTGCTCATTTAATTGCAATGGAGATGCCACAATCTTGGTAAGCTTATCCAGTTCTGCCAAATCCCCAACCACTTCGAAACGTCCGTTATAATCTGGGACAAAAACTGCAGAGACCGTCTTGTTCCCATAGCAGACTTGATTGTTATCTAATTTCTCACAAACATTTTGGGCAAGGGAAATGGCATCCTCAATCACTTCTTGACATGATATCGGCGTTTCTGTCTGAGCTAACTCAACTGCCAGAGTATCAATGGGATCACTTTGAGATATCTCAGTTGGGGTCGGTGTTTCACGATCAAACATCCATGTTGTTCCAATAATCCCACAGATCCCCCCAATCAAAATCACCGCAGCAGCTATAATAAAAATGTAACCTGTTCTAATTCCCCGTTTTTTCTTATCATTTTTAGAGGCTTTTGAGAACAGCTGTTCAAGATACATTTTCGCATCCTCGTTTGATGCAGAGAGCTTTTTTAGCTCAGCCAAAGCATCCTTTACTTCATTCGGGTCTTTTGAATAAAGGGCTTTCAAATACCAAGCTGCAGGTACTTTCATGTCCTCTGTAATAACCCGGTTTACGATATCAAGTGCTTCTCCCGTATTTCCTTCATTAGCTTTTTCAAACGCACTATTTAATGCGGTTTCCAATTGAATTTGTTTAATTTTTTCATGAGCTGCTCGGTTCTTGGGGTTAATTTTTAAAATTTGCTCGAGGACGGTTTTTTTATCTTCTGGATTTTCCAAAAGATCGGTTAATAGATGCAATGCTTCAAGATTTTGGGGGTTATTGCGGATAAAATCAATCACCAAGTTGCGAGATTCTTCCAGCTTTCCCGCAGCCCTTAAGTCAACTGTCTCTTGAATAAGCTTTTGATAATCCATTTATATTTTCACAGTTTGGTCTTCCTCAAGTTTGAAAGGATGGTAATTAACGTTAGCAAGCCCGAAGAAGATTGAAGTTATGGCAATTTTTCCAATCGTGGTGATTGGTTCATTAAAATTATAGTATAGCAAAGGTGTCATTTCCGTACCATTCGTTATAGCTCCTGACCCATAAATAGCAATCCCAGAAAGGATTAAACCAATCACGAAACGAACTAATTTGGATTGAGTGAATCCAGCGCCAAGGCTGACACCAAGTGAAACAATTAAAGAAGCGAAAACAATTACCCATCCCATGGGAGGATTATCCAAAAAAAGGGTATGGTAACTAAAGAATCCTAAATAAACAAAGATGGTCCCAATTACACTGCCTAAAATAATTCGTGGGATCTTTTTTATTATTTTTAGACTGGTTACTGTAACCTCATTCGCAAATAAACCCGCGCCAATAATTGGTCCGATTAATAAACCACTTCCTAAAGTACTTAAAATCCGTGCTGTATTAAATATACTTGGCATTCGGATACTTACAAACACATAAAATCCTATTCCAAGAGCGACACATAACGCAATTAAACCAAAGGCACGTGGATAATAATTTCGATGTTCTATTAGTTGTTCAACTGCTACATGACCCAAAAGGTTAATTCGAAAATTTAATGGAATAAAATTCGGGACGCCACCAGCGATCCGATTGATAAGAATTAACATTTCTAAAACTTGCGGATCCTCAGTTTTTTCATAGGATTCCCATATAATTTCTAGAGATTTTGACAATCGAAGTGTTCCAATTAATTTTGCCGCATCGGATGAATAATGCTTTCCAGCCAACACTATCTCAGCTAATTGCTCCACTGCTGAGTCTGGAAGTATCTCATTTTGCCAATCACTACCTGGTTTGGCAAGTGTTTCCAAAACGTTAAGAGCCTTTGTCCCGATAATTTCTCCGGGTACCTTCTGAATTACATCCAAAAGAGCTAGAATAAGCGAAGAGAAAATATCATCTTCAGAGAATAATGCTTGATCAAAATTTAATATCAAATTGAGGCTTCGCTGAATTGCTTTTGCTCCTTCATGAGAAATGATTAAGTCAACTAGCTCAACCTTCAATTTTTCTGATTCCAACCTGTTCCACCAGAAATTGTGGTTCACAGCATACTTTATCGCCCCGTAAGCCATCATCTGGCGCTGTTCTTCTGAGATATCCTGTCGTATTTCAAATTGCTGGTTAATGACAGAATCGATATACGTAAATTCAGTCATCGATAGATCGAAACTGCGGTTCCCCATTACCCATAAATCACTTGATCTTTCGATAATCCTTAGGGCTTCTTGAACTTCAAACTCTTGCGGTTCACTGTAAGGTTCTACCTTAGCTAGATATTTTTCTAAATACTGTTGACCCAACTCATAAGAAACTGGCTCGGGAGGGTTGCCATCCAAGATACTCGCGATTAATCCAAAACTCTCAATCGCTGACTTAGGTCTCTGTTTGGGATCTCGTTCCGTCAATATACGGAGGCCATCAATTAATGCTGGCGGCAATCCCGACCCGATTAAAGGTTCTGCAGGCAAGGGGGTGTTGTTCTCGAGCTGCTTTATTGCTAAAGCTACCTTGCCTTCCCAAGGCAACTCTCCAGAAAACAACCTGTATAAGATGATGCCAAAACTATAAATATCAGATTGCGGTGTAATCTCTTCTCGAATATGTTGTTCCGGCGGAGAATAGGGTGCAGAGCCATGACCAGTATGAAACAATCTTGTCGATTCCGATACCTGTCGAGCCAAACCAAAATCTGTCAGATAAACATGCATTTTGCTATCCATAAGCATGTTCGTGGGTTTTAAATCCCTGTGAACAATCCTTCTGGAATGAATATGGTCTAACGCAGAAGTTATTTGTGCAGCAATAATTAATATTTCTTGGACACTTAATCTTCTCTCATCGATTAAACCTTGAACCGACCCGGAAGGATAAAATCGCATACATGTAAAAGGGATTTCATTAACTACACCAGAATGATAGACCTCACGAATATTTGGGTGATCCAATCCAATAATTGGAGCGCGTTCAATTTCAAATAATTCCAGGGAATGCCAATCTGGTTTTGATACAAACTTTATGATAACAACCTGATGGTTATTTTGGTGGCGTGCTGTCCATAAAGCCCCTTCGCCCCCAACTTGGACACATTCCAAAAGAACATATTCATCAATATGATCTCCTTCATTAAAATCAGAGGTGCTTTGAAGAATTAATGTTTCCATAAATATGCCCTAATTTTTTCCATAGATTACTAACCACAGATTTAGTATTTAAAATATTTTCTTGTAAAAAAGCTCATTGATCATAGTTGTGGAATTGCAGAATCAATGACCCTAAACTCAGAATATCTCCGTGAGCTAGCGTATATGATTTGTTTGGCATCAGTCGTTTCTGATTGAGATACGTTCCGTTAGATGAACGAAGGTCAGTTATTGTCACCAATGTACCTGAAACTGTTATTTTGGCATGAATCCTAGAAACTCCCTTAGCATATCCTTGAAATGGTTCCAG
>JARROY010000182.1:0-5118 GCA_037383445.1 Anaerolineales bacterium
TATCCAAAATAAAATTGGTCTGGGCAACGCCATTAACCGTCAGGCTGGTCACCTCTCTTTGGCTGGAAACACCATCTGGATTGGTGCTGATCAGGGTGAAACGGACCAGGGTGTCATCTCTCACCGGGTTGCCGTTGTAATCCAGGATGGGTCCACTCTCAAGGATGATGATATCTCCTCGATTGAATGGGAGAGGCGTGGGTGTTGGGGTGCCTTGACCAACCTCAGTGATGGGTTCATCACTGTGGATGATGCGCAGCGGAATGGTTTGTTCGGAATTGGGGGTAAGTGCTTGATCCAAAATATAACCCACACTGTTCACTGTCACAGGGGCAGCACCCGATGCATTAATTTCTTTGAACAATAAACGCGCAGCCACCTCAATGAATTGAGGCTGTTTGCTGTACAATCCGTAATAGGCTGAGACTGTGGACACTTCGGTTGCATTTAAGAAATAGGGGGCGTTCAAACCGAAGACCACGATCTTCTTATCTTGGAGGAGTTCTGGGGTTTCAGAGAGAAACCTGCTCAGGGCCAGGGAAGCCGGACGAGCAGGGTCGTGGTCTAGCTGCAAAAATACCAGCCACTCAGCGCGCTGGATGTTGGCAATCAGCAGGCTTTCTGGATCGTTGCTTTGGCTAACAGCTTCATTCAGATCTCTGAAGGTGTAGGAAGCGACATTGCCTGGAACAATCAACCCATCCCCGCTGGGGCCGTACAGACGCACTAAAGCCATCTCCAGGGCGTTGGCCGCCGGGGTTTGAAACTGGGGACAATCTGAACAAGCTTGGTAGCTCAGTGTATCTGTAAAGATGGTAATGAAATCTGAGGCTGATGGGGCATTGGGCAGTACGTTATTCAGGTTTTCTGGTGCTGGATTGATCAGGGTTGCTGCGTTGCGGGCAACCTCGAAGCTGGTTTCATTGGATTGACCGATCAGGTCAAGCTGTTGGGAAGGGAATAGGATATTATTTTCGTTAAAAGAGTTATTGTACAACTGGTATTTGACGATTAATATCCGCAGGACCGCGTCATCCACCAGCTGTGCAAAAGCGACATCTTCTTTGTATTTTTGTGCAAAGAAATTGAGCGTATTGACGATAGATGTGTAAAGGTTTGGGCTGTCCGGACCGATGAAGTTCCCGGTGAGGATCAGGTCATTGCCTGCCAGTAACGCATCGCGGGAAAGGAATCTGGGATCGTACTTCTGTCCGATCTGGATGTAATACCTTCGGATGGCCTGTGTGCCCAATTCATCGCTGACGATGAGTCCCCCGTTCTCATGCCACGTGCTGAATTCCTGCAGGGAAAGCAGCTGGCTGAGTGCTTGAGGATCTAGCGTAATTGGAGGGGTAATTGTGGAGATATTGCTCTGAAAAGCCTGGTACCGGGCGTGGGTAAGGAGTAATCCATTGGTGATCGAATTGGGATCACCACCCAGGTCGGTAACCTCGGTAAACGGCGGCAGTTCGGTGAGCAGCAATTGATCTAGTGTTTTGCGGACGGCGGGAATTTCATCTGATAATGGCTGGTCCGCCCCTACAAATCCTGGGAAGTTTTTACTGATGACCGCCAGCTTGTTATTGCTGCCCTGGTGAATGCCGGTGATATACGCTTTTCCCATTTCGCCAACCCAAAAAGGACTGCCTGAAAAACTATTGGTTCCCAAGTCTCCGGCAAGTTCAGGACGCGGGTTAACATGCACATTAAGTGAGGGACCGAGTAGGAGGTTAACCCCAAGGGAACTCAATTCTTTTGCCAGAATTTGTCCGCTCTGTCTGGCTAGTTCGGTGTCCCACGTTGCCCCGATGGCAAATTGGCTTGGAAGTGTGGTGAGCAGGTTTAATATTTGGTCTCCCGGATATCCATCCCCGTCTTGTGTCGTGGCGATGAAAAGAGGGATTTGTGCGGGGCTGAAAAGTTCTTCTGTATCCGGGTTGAACATCATTTCGAGTGAGTTGTTGATCTCAGTGCGTTGAATGTCCTGGATCAGCAGCCATAAATTTTGTAAGGCGTCCTCATCTTGAGGAATATTGTTATTGCTGGCTTTTAGGTTGACCCCGCCAATATGATAATTGGTGATCAGATCAAAAAGATCAGAATCTTCAGTAAGTGTACTGCCCTGAAAATCGACCACGAATAATTGTCCGACGCGTTCCTCGGGAGTAAGCTCAGAAAGCAGTTCTCGAGCAAGCTCTTCTGTGGTCTGAACTTGGCTTTTAGGAGCTGCATAAGAAGTGCTAACTGCAATCACCTCGATGCATACCAGGAAGAGCAGCAGTATCCGTTTGAACGGGTGAAGCGTTCTCATTTTGTTTCCCGGACCTCAAGAGCCAATTCGGGGTCATCTGTGATAATCCCGTTAATTCCGAGTGCGAAAAGCCGCCTCATCTCGTCAGCTTGGTTAACTGTGTAAGTGATTACAGACCGATTGTGTTGTTTTGCCCGCTGGAAAAATTTAGGAGAGACGGAAGAGAAATGCGGGTTTAAAGACCATGGGCGTACAAAAGGAGAAAAGATCAGACGGATAGCGGTACCAAATCCACCTGGGAGCATCAGCAAACCTAATTTCGCCTGGGGAGAATGTTTCCTGGTATTGATCAATAGCAGTGGATTGAATGAGGAATAGATTATTTTTTGATCCAAATTTCGCTCGTGTACCAATTTGGTAACTTTCTGCGGCAGCATGGCCGCTGAACTGGAAAAGCCTTTGAGTTCAATGTTGATATAGAGTTTGCTGCCAATCAGGTCAAAAACCTCGGCTAGGGTGGGGATGGTTTCTCCATTCCCCGCATCCAATTTCCGAAGTTCTTCAAACTTTAAATTGTATACTTTGCCCTGCCCATTGGTGGTTCGAGATACATTTTCATCATGAATCACCATAATTTGATCGTCAGCGCTCAGATGGGTATCCAGTTCAATCCCGTCGGCTTGTGATTCGAGAGCAAGGCGGAACGCCGCGAGTGTGTTTTCAGGGGCGTGAGCGCTTGCTCCTCGGTGTGCAAAGATCGCCTGGGATAGTGAGACGGACAGCATCGCTAAAGTTCGACAAAATAGGCCTCTGCAGCCCGGTTCAACATATCCTTACTCATCGCAGGTTCAATGTTCAGGTAATGTGAGATGTCGATAATCTGGTCGCAAATGTCTCTTGGATGAGAGGCACGCAATTTGCGATTAGGTTTGATGTACCATTCTTGAAGAAGATAAGCCAGACCTTGGTCGCTGTATTGAACGTGTTTGGTTTTAGCGACATTTTTAAAGATTTCCCTAAATTCCTCGTAGCTTGGGTCGCCGATTTCTATTTTATGGCGCAGGCGCCGCAGGAAGGCTTCATCGACAAGGTCCTTAGGAGGCAAGTTGGTAGAAAAGATCACCAATACATCAAATGGAATTTCGATTTTACGCCCGGTATGCAGGGTCAGGTAGTCGATGCGGTTTTCTAGGGGAACAATCCACCGGTTGAGCAGATCACGCGGGCGGACTTGTTGTCGCCCAAAGTCATCGATCAGGAAAATCCCGCCGTTGGCCTTCATTTGGAAGGCTGCCTCATAATACTTGTTGGTATCATCAAAAACAAAGTCCAGCCCTGCCATGGTAAGTTCACCGCCAACAACAATAAAGGGGCGGCGGATTCGAACCCAGCGCGGATCTCGACGGCTGCCAGACCGCAGCGAACCGGTGCCGGCAGATGTCGTCTCGTCGTCTGAAGCTAATTGGTGGTTAACGGAATCGTAGAGCTTTACAACCTGCCCGTCTACGTACAGAGCGTATGGGATGTACATGGTGGTTGATCCACGCATATTGCCAATCGCACGGGCAATGGTTGTTTTACCGTTCCCTGGAGGCCCATACAGGAACATCGAGGTGCCGGAGTTGACCGCTGGTCCGATCTGGTGGAAGGTTTTGCGTGAGAGTACCAGCCCTGAGAGGGCCTGCCGCATGGAGCGTTGTGTCACCGTCATCCTGCCGCGAGACTGCCTGAGAATAGCTTGGTTGTAGGTCTCAATCGGCACTGGTGCTGGTCCGGCGTATTGGCTGCGGTCTAACGCTTCTCGGGCACGTAAGATCCCGGCACTGGTAATCGCATATTGATAGGCGCCCTCACCTAAGCCTCCCATCTGGGTGCGGATTTCGATAAATTTTTCCCGTTTCAGGTTTTCCAGAATCTGATCGACAATCCCGGTAAAGGGCAGCGCGATTCGTTCCGCTACTTGGAATCCATTTAGATAACCACCAAAGTAGATGATTTTCAATGCTAAATCTTGTATCCAGAGGGTGGTTAGCCCAGAATCTTCTATATTGGTTAATGCCGGGGGTATAAATGCACTTTGTTCAGCAGGTCTTACCATGATCTCTTTCCTCCAGGCGAGGTGTCCTGAAATTGGGATAATTAACAGTACAATTATAGCACGCCGCGGGATATCGACCAACTTGAAAACAATGCTGATCTTTTATTTAAAATAATCCTACCAATCCTGTTAATGTTGAAACGAATCGGGGCAATGAAAGGTTAAATGTTTAGTTTTCGACATCTCGATTTCCGTTATAATTTGTACCTATGGAATTGACCCTGTCTGTGATTATGCCTGTTTATAATGAAGAGGATACCGTCTCGGAGATCGTCCGACGTGTGCGCGAAATTGATCTGGTAACCGAGATTATTATTGTGGATGATGGCTCTCAGGATGGTACCCGGGAAATCCTCCAGGAGTTATCTGCTCTGCCGAATGTATTCATTGTTGAACATGACCACAACCAGGGCAAAGGGGCAGCAGTGGTCACCGGGATGAGCGCAGCACGGGGGGAATTGATGGTTGTTCAAGATGCAGATCTAGAGTATGACCCGAAGGATTATGAGAAATTAGTACAGCCTTTGATCGAGGGCCAATGCGATGTGGTCTACGGTTCTCGATTCAGCCATACAAGAACCAAAACTAAAAACCTGATGAATCTCCTGGCGAACAAATTTCTCACCTTGATGACGAATTTGATCTATGGAACTCAGCTGACGGATATGGAAACCTGTTATAAGGTATTCCGGCGGGAGGTGGTGAAGGATATGACCATCCGAGCACGCCGTTTCGAGTTTGAACCGGAATTCACAGCCAAGGTGCTCAA
>JARROY010000183.1:0-6488 GCA_037383445.1 Anaerolineales bacterium
GTATAATAGCCGACATAGCCGGATTTATGCTCCTCATGATCATCAGTATGGGTCCAATCATCGATCTGGCCATTCAGGAACGAGAGATCTTCAGGTAGATCCACGTCCTGTGCAAGCGACGGTAGTTCAATAATCTCCGTCCGGATCCCCTTAATTTGAGCCTGGTTGACATGGCGGAAAAATGAGTTTTCACCAAAGCTGTAAGTCAACGCCCCAGGGGGCTTGATCAGTATTGCAGTCGTCCCCTGCTGACGGTGGTCTGGGGCAATCACCAAACAAGTTGGAGATTTCGACGCATCCACCATCACTTGTACATCCTCTGCAGTGATCTGCGGGAGATCTGCAGGCAGAACAAGAACTCCGGCGGCAGAATACATGCTGGCAACTGCTGTCGCTCTGGCCAAAGCAATATTTAGGTGCGGCGCACCATCTTCGAGAACTGTGCGCGCCCCATGGAATCGCGCAATGGCTAGTGCTTCTGGGTCACGGCTGACAACCAGCACCTGCTCTAATTCCGGGATTTGGGTAACTGTACTTAATGTGTGGATTAATAATTTTTTGTTTAGCGCTACGCGTTGATTTTCTGTTAACACCCCTGAGAGACGAGATTTTCCCCTGCGTAATGGTTTTACAGGGATAATGGCCCACAATGTCATTTAAGGTTTTTCCTTTCCAACGAGCATATTTGATGCAAGATACTATCTATTTCTAGCAAAACGGCTCACCAATGTACTGCTGCGATATTTAATTTTCACTATCCTTTCTGGCATTCTCTCGCAAAGGATAAAACCTCTTCCGCCAACGATTTACGTTGCTCTCTCTCCACCAGTATTGTATCAGTAATTAGGCTTGGAAAACCTATAAATTTTGGAAGATTTTTATCCTGGCGATCAAAGACAAACCCATTCAACAATTCTCCGTAGGGTTGGGCGACTGCCAGTGCAGAGGGTTCGATCTCCAATTCCGAAAACATTTTCGCCGCGGGGCCCTTCAATGCCTTGCCGCCAATTAATGGAGAGACTGCCACCACGGTTTTTTGCTCGATTGCAGATCGAATCCCAGGGACGCCAAGGATCGGGTCAATACTCACCCACGGGTTTGATGGACAAATAATGACAAGTTCTGCATCCTCGATAGCCTCAATGACACCCGGAGCGGGTGTCGATTGCAGGATGCCCTCAAACCGAAAACCGGTAACTTTCGGTTTGCAGCGTCGGGCAACGAAGTAATCCTGAAAAGCCATCTCGCCTTCTTCCGTAAGCACAATCGTAGGAACTGGATCATCACTCATCGGCAAAACAACACTGGAAATACCCCAAGCCTTGCAGAAATCAGCGGTGATCTTACTCAATGAGTCACCTGCCTGCAGTCGCCTTGTTCGTTCCAGGTGGGTGCCCAGGTCTCGGTCTCCTAACTGGAACCAGGTGGGTCCTCCCAATCGATCAATCTCACCAAATGCTGTCCAGGTCTCTCCATTGCGTCCCCAACCGGTATTTGGATTATCCAACCCAGCCAAATTGTAGCAAACGGTATCCAGATCTGGAGAGATGTACAATCCAAAGTGTTTAAAATCATCCCCTGTATTCACCACCACCGACAGTTCTCTCGGCGAGAGCACCCTCGCCAACCCATCTGCCAGTTTCGCTCCACCCACACCTCCAGCAAGTGCAACAATGCTCATTTCTCTTTATTTACCTCCGCGTGCACACAAGGATAGTATACTTTCCAATTTTCCGTCCCACCATTACAGAAAGTAGGATTTTTTCTGCTAAATAACTTATATCCACTTGGTTACTTCTGAAAGTGATTTGCGCGGGCGAATTTCAGGCACCTCGGCTGGGTATCCCAACAAGAGTAAACCTTGGGCCATCCAAGTCCCTGGTAAGCCCAGGACCACGCGAACTATTTTCTGGGCAAATAATGGGGCGCACATCCACACACCCGTCAATCCAAGGGCATGAGCCGCCAGCAGCATATATCCACCCGCTAATGCAGCACTCTGCACAGCCATCAAATACTCGCCCTCGTTACGATTATCATTGTGATAGGTATCCAAATCAGCAGTATCGACACACAAAACCACAACCGCCGGAGCGCCTGTCAGCCGTTTCTTACGTTTTTTCACCTGTTCCTGTACTGCTGCTCTGGAAATCCCATCCTCAAGCAGGGCTTTCTCGTAATCAAGGCTCATCTGATCTGCCAGTTTTGTCATGATTAATTTTTCAGTCAGGATGACAAACCTCCAAGATTGGCGGTTATGGGCATTTGGTGCCCGTGTGCCACTCTCAATCACTTTTACCAGTAGAGACCGGTCAAGGGGTTTTGTTTCAAACCGGCGAACGGAAGAGCGGTTATTAATAACTTTCCAAAATCCAATTTCGTCATTCATTGTTAATTCGCGCCTAGATTGGTTTTATTTTATATATCACCCGGGTTTGCCCAGCGGGAATATCAAATCTGCGGCCGCGGTATTTCAATGAGAGAGTATGAATATGCTCTGCTGCATTCACCTCACTAATCTCGACCACCTTGCCCCTGATCTGCACATAACGGTAGGGATCATCCATCGCCATCAAAGCCAGAGCCACATGTGGGTAGCGGCGCATATTACGATCTTTCACCCGCCCCTTGGCGGAATTGATCAGAATATGTTCGCCATCCGTATTGAACCACACAGGAGTTACCTGAGGAGTGCCATCCGGCATGATCGTTGCCAAGAATGCGATTGCCCTGGTTTCATCGGCTAATAAATCCAGGTCTGCTTCTGAAACTTGTTTCATTCGTTAGTCATCCTCCTGATGATTGAATCTTCGAGATTTAGAATAGATTTTTATAATGATTTCAACTTTACTGAAGAGGGTAGATTTCGTGAATCCCAAATTCACCACCCTTCTGATAAATCACACTCAGTTTGTCTACCATCACTTTCCATTCAAATGCTTGTCCAATAAATTGGTCGAAAATGCAGTTCAAACATTCGACATCAATATTATTATGAATCAAAGTAATATGGGGAACCCAATTGTCGGGTTGGTAATATGGGTTCAGCTGGTTTCCAAAACGGCTGGTTTTATCCCAAATCAATTGATGCAAAGATAACAAAGTTTGGTTGGGCACCACCGGGATATACACCACTGGATTTTGGCCAGTAAAAACACTGAGACCTGTGGTGCGAATTGTGAATGGATTAATTTTAGGGATTAGGTCGTTTAAGTGATCATCCAACTCAGCAAGCCGGTAGCTTTGCGCCACATGGAAAGAGAAATGTGGATAAGGAGGAATATCGATTAGTGGCAAACCACACTCAGTTTGCAACAATTTCCAAATCTGATGGACTTTAGCAATATGCTCGTCATCCAACAGAGCAACCATTGCATAATTTTGTCCTAAGTTGTTTGGCCCATCATCCAAACTGTCCACTCATTTCTCCTGTTTAACACGATTATCGAAACAAATCAGATTCCTCATCTCGCAATATTTCTCTCAAATGTGACTCTCTTAGAGGATATGGGAAACCGCGCACATGTACCGCTGGTGTACCCTCGGCAACTTGTCCCATCAATAATGAAGCTCCAGCAGCCAGTTCATCAGCAGCACCTACATCTGTTGCCCGCATCTGGTAGCCAAACAGATCAATTTCACCACGCCGGTCTACTACTCCAGGGATCCCAGAAAGACCAATCGTAATCCCGACGGTCCCATTGCGCCATGCCCTGCCATGCGAATCGATAATCATGACTCCAATCTCTGCCCCAGTTTCGTGTTCAATGGCAGCCTTTAATTTTGCTGCCGATGCATCTGGATTTTCAGGCAATAATAGGATCCAATCTTCCGAGCCGCGCACGTTAGAATGATCGATGCCGGCATTGGCACAAATGAACCCCAGCTTGTGCTCGACAATGATCAAGCCAGGTCTCTGCCTAATGACCTGCCTGCTTTCCTGAAGAATCATCTCCACCAATCGCGGGTCTTTCTCAGTCAGTTCAGCCAGTTCAGCAGCCTCTTGGCTTGGCAGGATAGTTTCCAGGTTCACCCATCGTCCTTCTGCTTTTGAGATTATCTTCTGTGCCAGTACCAAGATATCCCCTTGTTGCAATTTTATTTGTGCATTTTGTAAAGATTGCAATAAAATTTTAAACAGATCATCCCCTGCTTCAATCAAAGGGATATCCGGCAATGCGGTTAACGTAAGTTGGTTCACTTGTCCAAACCGGCAATCTGAATTGTGCCGTGACCTTTATAATGCTGATTCATTTTTATCAATAAAGCGGTTAACCCTTCAACCACAAACGCATTATCCAAACCACCTGCGTAATAAGCCCGCATCCCTGCATCTTCTGTCAGAGCGATCACTGTCTTAACCGCTTCCATATCATCTGCGCACACCATCACATCACTGTTCACTGGTTTATCCAGTTTTTTTCGCAGCGCTGATGCCGGAACATTTTGATAAGCCGCTACCACTTTAGCACCGCTGCCAAGAATATCCTGAGCAATCCGGGCAGCTGATGGAGGCCCTGGTGGAATAGGTTTAGAGAACTGCACGCGAGTTGTTGTATCGACCACAAGCTTCCCCTGGAGGACATCTTTTAATTCTTCTATAGCGGCCCGGTGCGCATTGGCCACAATTGTCAGCACGCAGATATCGGCAGCCTTCGCCGCCGCGCTGTTCTCCATTCCAGTAATTGTCTCCAAATCCAATATTTTTCTTAATTCTGCCGCAGAATCTTGAGCCCTTTGATTTTCGCGAGAACCGATAATGATCGAATGTCCAGCCTTGGCCCAGCGCAGGGCTAATCCTGTACCTTCCTTCCCGGTGCCTCCAAGAATCGCAATCACGAATTTGTCCATCTCTGTTTTCTCCTCCAATAATTAAGTAGCATATGTTTGGTATCGTTCCCAAACCCCGGGGGCAAGGGCTAGCGCTTGAGCAGCAATTTCAGCCTCATCCAAAGTCAACAACTTTCTATCCCGCATCAGGAATTTTCCGGCCACCATTGTGCTGGTAATCATGCTTTCATTGAACCCAAATAGGATTTGCCAGGGCAAGTTGCCGGCCGTCAGCGGGGTAAAGGGGTGGTAATCGACAAAAATAAGATCAGCGCCATTCCGTCCACATATCTTGGGTAAACCCATCATTGCCCAAACACACATTAATTCCCAGACGCATCAGGCTTTCGATTGGGGCCACTCCGACGCCGTTATTCATATTGGAGCGCGGTTGATGGCTCAACCATGTCCCGGTCTCAGCCAAAAGACGGGCCTCTACAAAGTCAATATGAACCCCATGAGCAACAATGGTACGCGGGCCTAATATCCCATGTGCGTTCAGCCGATCCACCACCCGCATCCCGCTTTTGTTCAGGCTGTCGTATTCATCAGCTTCATGTTCTGCAACATGGATATGGAAACCGCCTTCTTCTCCCAATGCTTCCTGGCATAAAGATAATGTCTCATCGGAGAGGGTTAAGCTGGCGTGGAGACCGAAAGTAGCCCGAACCCGGCCATCGGCGACCCCGCCATTAGCCGTCTTACGGATAAAAGCAGAATTCTCCTGAATCCCAAGCTTAGCCTTCTGCTCTCCGTCCCTGTCTGTAACTTCATAACAAAGTACAGCACGTAACCCAGATTGGTCTACAGCCTGAGCAATCACATCCAATGAACCCTCGATAAAATTTGGGGAGGCGTGGTGATCGAACAACGTTGTCGTACCGTGTTTGATGGCGTCCACTAGATGAACCAGTGCAGACGCCCGCACACTCTGCTCATCGAGGGCTTTGTCCAGCGGCCACCACAGTTTCTTTAAGATTTCTGGGAAATCTTTTGGCGGAAAACCCGGAATCGCCAGTCCGCGGGCATACGCACCATAGAAGTGCGTATGGGCACATATATTTCCAGGCATCACTAATTGACCCCCAGCATCCACCTCTTCCGCTTCCGGATATTTGTCTCTCATCTCCGCCTGGCTGCCAATCTCCACGACACGCTCGCCTTCAATATAGACCGCCTGTCCATCCAAAACCCGGTTTTCCTTTTCCCAGGTTACCAATCTTCCATTCACAATTAGCATCTATCCGCTCCTTCAACTAATCAAATACTGTTGGACGAGAAGGGTCATCCACCATGGCGAATACATCCTTAATATGGCGCCAGTTGGTGCGTTCTCCCGAAAACGGCTGCGGTAGGGCTTGTAAATCAAACCAGCCAACCTCCGTTGTTTCGAAGCTGGAAGCAGCAACACCACCAGTCCTTTCACACAAAAAGACCAATTTGAAAGCATGGTGAAAGCGCAGTTCACCCAAGCGATTGGCGTCGTAAACCCCAACCAGACGTATCGCTTTGACCTGATAGCCCGATTCCTCAAACGCTTCTCGCTCAGCCGAATGAGCAGGCATATCTCCTACATCCGCCCAACCGCCAGGCAGTGTCCACCTTCCATCCACCCGCTCCCGTACCATTAGGATCTTCCCATCCTCAACCACTGCTGC
>JARROY010000184.1:0-5099 GCA_037383445.1 Anaerolineales bacterium
CTTGCTGTTTAGATACGGGGTTGGGCATTCATGTCCCTCGCAGTGAATATGCTCGTGGGCATAGGTGATTTTAGCATCTTCCATACCTGGAAGATAATGTTCTACAATTCCCTTTACTTGGCTGATGATTTCTGTCGGAACCTGGTCAGTTTGATCGGAGCTTCCTTTGTCGCAAACAGTTTTTATTTTGTTAGGGCTATAAACTAGGCGTAAATTTCCCTTTTCAGCTGCGTTTTGATAGTTTGTGGGGATACTTTGCGCAAGAGGGTCTCCGTACAAAATAAAGGAGATTAAAGTTTTTTGATCTTCTCCGTCCAGGTATCCTTGCCGTTTAATCATTTCCTTGGCCAAATTAATTTTAGCCCTACGCAATGATTCGCCAGCCGGATAGCCATCTTTTAGGTAACTCCAGAAGGCTTTACCAAGCAAATCAGCAGCAATCAGGGGGGTCGAAATAGATCCATAAGAAGTACAGGTTGATCCAACAACTGCCTGACTTCCGGAATCTAAAAATTTCAAGCAGATTGCTTCTTCTACTTTTTTATTAATGATATTTGCCCCAAAGCATGCTTCGGAGAATACGATCTTTGGAGAACGGCCACTGTTTCTAATATCGACCGGTCGAAGGGCGATCGGATAGTCTGGTCCGTTTGGCGCCTCAATCGGATCTCTCTGCCCATACCACTCGGAAGCGTCTTCTAACCCATGGAGATTATAATAAGCCAAGTGGGTGGTTTTGTTAGTTAAATTAGAGATTTTACGAGCATTTACAGGCGGTGAAATTTTTAGGTGATGTGGTTTTCCGATAGGTCGGTAAACAGCGTGGGAGGCTCTTCGCCACACCTCTGCACTATATCCAAAACTTGAGGTAGACTTCGGAAATCGAAATATTTTCTGGAAAAAACGAACTATCCATGATGGTTTTTTGTAAATTGATGGTTCAAATTGCCGCGCCATGCTTATTTTATTGAGTTGTTTAATCAGTGGTTCTGGGTTACTGCCAGCACTCCCAGGTAATCGACCGATAGGCCAAAGGGGAATGAAGTAATTTTCATCATCACTAGCATAAGGATTATCACTTGGTACATGCGTATCAAAGTCATCTATCGGATTAGGGAGCAGGTGGAAAGGGATGACCTTTTCGCTGCCAATAATCAGTAAAGCACCAATTTTTTCCCCTTTGGAAGCAAGTACTTGGTCTAAATCTTTAATTATATTTTTAATCGACCATGGATCAGTCGCTATTGCTGGAGGCAAACTTAATTTATCGGTGGAAAGTGGGTCATCAACATAGACGGTATAGGCATTCCACCCGGGAAGATTTTTAGTATTCTTCTCAACCATCTCAATGGCATTATTAATTTGTTCAAGATGCTCTGCACCATATTGGTTTTCCAGACCCTGTCGGCTGGAAATGATCACATATGCGGGAAAACGCCCATCGGCGTTTCCCAATACCGGATTTTTAATCTTTACCGCTAGTTCTTCTAATTCCTGCTGTGCAACTTTGACTACTTTTTTGGATGTGATCAGTTTTTTTCCATGATGTCTGCCATTCGGTTTTAGGTTGCTTGTTTCGCTCGGTTGGGAATTTTTGATAGTTCCCTGGGGGAGTTGATTCCACCCAACTGTGCCGGCAACATTTGCGGGGATGGGAAGTTCTAGGGTGATTTTTGGGTTTGAGGGCCATAAATTTGTGTATGGATGCTGGGAACCCCAAAGCCTTATGGCTACTTGCCCGCCGATATCCAAGGAAACTGCATGATGTAGCAAAGTCACGGCTTGTTCCTCTTTCCCGTTTTGATTTAGGGCATTTGCAAATATCAGATTGCAGACAATCGTATCGGGCCATCTCATGGTATATTCTTCGGCCAAATCCAAAAGGTTTTCTGGGGCATAATTTTCGAGAGCATATTTAAGGAAAAGTACTGCGGGTAAAGGCGAATCTGGTTGTTGTGTTAGCGCAGATTTATACAACTCCTCTGCTTTCTCATCATTCCCTGTTTTTTGCTGCTCCAATGCATTGTGGACTACCATACCCCATCCACCTGCTGCTTCCGAACCCGGGAAATTCCCCCCAAGTGCCCGGATGCATTGTTGAGCAGTAGAAACAGATTTATAAGTTGCCAGATTACTCGAATATGCCAATAGCCGCTGAGCAGGAAGATATTCTGGATCGGTGAATACAATTTTTTTGATGACAGGAATGGCTAAATCAACTCGTTCTTCCTTGAGCAACGCTTGTGCATAAATATGTTCAACCACGATATCGCCTGGATAATTTTCCAGCCAAGCAGATGCTAGATTGCGTGCAAAACGATAGGCTTCAACTCTCAGTGAATTGGTAAGCAATGCAATAACTGTTCCACGGTCGAAAATTTGGTTCAGGGGAATGTGACGTTTTTTCTGCATGGTTAATCCTTAAGCGTTTTCTGTTTGATGGATAATTGCCAGAGCAATGACAGCTGCGAGTTGTCTTTGAATAAAAATATCTTTAGGCGCTAATGCAGAAGCCTTCCGTAGCATACTTTCTGAGCCCTGGTAATCTTTTCCGTCCTTTAACAATAAACCAGCTGCGAGGAAAGCACGTGGATCTTTGGGCGCAATTTCGATGGCTTTTTCCAGGTATTTGAAGGCACGGTCGTATTCCCTCCTTTGCCGCAGAGTTTCAGCTAGACCGAGATAGGCTTCCAAGAATTTGGGAATAAGTTTTACTGCCTCAGAAAGATGGTTTAGAGATTGGTCGAGTTGACCAGATTGCTGGTAGAGTACACCAAGCTGATAGTTTAATTTTGATTTCTCTTGCTGACTTAGTACGCTTTGACCATTTTTCAACGCAAACTGAGCTGCTCTAATCGCTTCTGTGGGCTGTTTGTTTTCGATATAAGCCGTCGAAAGTTGGGAAAGCACTTCGGGGTCTTTGGGATTTTCAAGTGCCAATTGGACTAAAAGTTTTATCTTTTCTTGCACTCCTTTTACCTGCCCAAGTAAATCAGCTTTTTGTAATAACAGGGGGACAGGTGATATTGCATGATTGATTAGGTTATCCAATACTTGTAAAGCTTCTTTTGATTTGTTTCGGTTGACTAGAATCCGTGTGATGCTATTAATTTCCTCCGGACTTGTAGGCTTCATTTTTAACGCTTCTTGGATAAAATGATCGCCCTGTTTGGTTTCCTGATTCGCATACGCAATCTCGGCAGCCATGAGAATTGGGGTTACATTATTAGGGGATAGCTTTATTGCTTTTTCAACACTTATCATTGCCTGGTCATATTCAGAAACTTCACTTAAGGCTTTTGCTAATGCAATCCAATAATTTGGTTCTATTGGGTTTAAGGAGGTGGCATTTTGAAGAGCTCGGATTGCATTTCCAGGCAAATTATCACTGAGATATGCTTGACCCAGACAATAGTGGTGGTTGGGATTATCTTTTTCAAGTGCACAGGCTTGCTCCAAGTGGTCAATTCCCTTGGAGAAGTTTCCTCTTTTATTTTCCAATTCCGCAGCTAAAGCGTGCCACCTAGGTTCATCGGGCCATATGTTTAATGCCTGCAATATCGATTGATAAGCCTGGTCCAAGTTTCCGGTTCGATTAGCCATTAAAGCATGGTTTGCCAAATAGATTGGTGAAGGAGATTTGACCTGAATAATCTCGCTGGCGATGTTTTCTGCATTATGGATTTGGGATTTTGCGTAAGTAAGTGATAACTGGAATTTCACGGCACTATCATCGAGCCATTCTTCTTTTACATTATATGTTTTAATTTTTTCGCCTGACCGCCTCCAGGCAGCTATCAGAGAAGCGAAATCATCCGAATCAAATAAAATCGGATTTGCTTCTGGCGTTTGGTTTGAAAGAGCGTATTTTCCTCTTTGTTCCCATTTTTTTATGAGAGATGTATTCTTCGGGTCTGGTGTCAAATCCAGCACTGAATTAAGCGATTCTTCGAAAGATTTCTGTGCATGGGGGTTTAGTGCTACCTGACCTGGGGCATGGGTGAAGGTTCTTGTTGCTGTGCAGGCAAGTTGAAACTCTGCTCGAAGGGTATAGGTTTTAGTCAGGAAGAGGTGTGGGCGCGGCTCCCTAGGGGTGGATTTCTCCGCTTCCCTTCCCATGAAGATGGCAATATCCCAAAAATTTAGTGAGAGGGCAGCCTCTCCAATTGAAAGTTGTATGGAGGATTTTGTTTGCTTATCAAGACAGTCGTTAATGACGGAGGAATAGTTTAAAAGGGCATTTTCAAATATTTGGTTTGCTTGCTTTTCTTTCCCTAATAAGGCTAATATTTTTGCCTGGATGGCAAGCGCTTTGGGGTTTGCGGAATCGTCTTCGATGGCGTATTCGATTGATTTTTTTGCTGCAACAAGATTCTCGATTTCACATGTTTCTGCCAATATTTCCGCTTTGATTAGATTCCAACCGAGGTTTTCATTTTTATCTTCCATACCTTTAATGATTTCAACAGCTAGTTCATCTCTTAAGCAAGCGTGGAATATTTCAGCTGCTTGTAATTTCAATTGATGATTATCTGGATCAAACTGAAGAGCCTTTTGAATGTGATCGAGACTGGCTTTGAGCCCCTGATTTTCACGCAGCATGGCGGCAGCTGTACTGTGAAGTTCTGCTGAATTTGGGGCTAGTTCTACTGCATGGGAGATTGACTCTATGGCCGCTTTAGGACGGCCAACTTTGTTTAATATTTCTGATTTCAGCAACCATAATTCTGGGGATTTTTCCTCAATTTGCAGATGTTTTTGAATTGTGTCTAATGCGGCCACGTAATGACCGGATTTTAAGTGTAATTTTGTTAATTCATTCAATAAGTCGCTGGATTGGTAATCACAAAGTTCCAGGGCTTTTTCCAAATAGGGAATGCTGCTTGAGATGTCCCCCAAACCTAAGAGGGCATGTGCAGCCATTTTCATATCTGTGATATCAACATTCTCTGCTGAAAACAGGTTCCCAAATGTAGCTCTTGCCAAGTCTTCTTGGTTATTTTCAAGTTGAACATAGCCTAGTCGAACGATTATCTCAGCATTTTGGGGATCAGTCTGACTGGCTTGGTCAAGAGTCTGAATTGCCAAATCCAATTCTT
>JARROY010000185.1:0-5080 GCA_037383445.1 Anaerolineales bacterium
TGAGTTAAAATTGGATGAGCTAGACCTGCGTTTCGATCCAACAGCCAAGACCTACGAAGCCCCATTACAGATGAAAGCCAATGGGGGGTTATTCCTGATCGATGATTTTGGCCGCCAGCAAGCCCGTCCCTTGGAGATGCTCAACCGATGGATTGTCCCACTTGACGAGCAAGTTGATTACCTGCGCCTCAAAACCGGGCAAACGTTGGTCGTCCCTTTCCGGCAATTGATCGTTTTTGCCACCAACTTGAGACCCTATGAGCTGGCAGAAGATGCATTTTTCCGCCGCATCCAAATGAAGGTAAAAGTAGATTCCCCCTCCGAGGAAAACTATCGAAAGATTTTTGAATTAAACTGCAAGCTGTTTGAGGTTGAATTCGATGAGGAAATTTACAATTACCTGGTTAATACCTATTATCGTGATGTGGGGCGGGATTTTCAGGCTGTACATCCGGGTGACCTGCTGACGATTCTAAAAGCCTTATGCAAATATGAGAACCGGAAACTCTCTCTGGCAATCGACTTGATAGATTCAGCTTGCCAGAGCTACTTCGTCGAAAACGGGGAGTGATCGAAACCACCCCCCTGTACTCTCCAATATATAAATTGCTCAACATCCTCAAGCATTATTTGGATGTCATTTGCGGAAGAAAATCCTGCTATAAACATGTCATTTAAAAATTTTTTATTCCCCATAAAACTCGGCCATCATTAGAAACCTTTATGATTGTATTTCTATCAATTATGTGTGGTTATTAATATTAATAATATTATTACCATCATATTTATCCGGTATAATGCTTGTTAAAAGATGGATAAAGGTTTGGATTCGACGGAAGAATCCAGGAAAAGGCTTCCCTGGAGAACGGTTCTGGTGTCCGGTATAAAACGGGCGCTTCCTTTTATAGGCGCCTTAATTGTCGCGTTCTTTGGGATATATCTCTACCAAACCCTCTTTCCTGCCCCAACGCCCCCCAGTCAAGAAGAGATCAATCAAAACATCGATCAAGTCCTCGCTTCTGCCACCCCGGCACCAGCTTATTCGACGGTTGTTTATCAAACCATCCTGCCATCACTTGTATTTATACAAACTGAAGGAATAAACGAAGATAACCAGGAAGGTTACAGTATAGGCAGCGGTGTGATAGTAACCATCAACGGAGATATTTTGACTGCCAACCATGTGGTAGCAAACGCATCAAAGATCAACGTCTACTTCAGTGATGGCAGCCAATCCACTGCTGATATTATCGCAGCAGAACCAGAAAACGACATCGCTTTTTTACATCCCCAACAGCCACCAGAGTTGATTGTACCGGCTGTTTTAGGCAGTTCAAGCGGCATGCGAGTCGGGGACGAAGCCTTTGCTGTCGGCAATCCGCTGGGGCTTGTCGCCTCCATGAGTGCTGGTGTGATCTCTGGATTTAATCGCAGCATCCCTGCAGATGACGATCACCAACAACTTGAGGGTCTGATTCAGTTTGATACCGCCGTCAATCCTGGTAGCTCCGGCGGGCCATTGCTCAACCGTCACGGACAAGTGATCGGGATCGTCACTGCCCTAGCGAATCCATCTGATCAGAACTTCTTCGTCGGTATTGGTTTCGCCGTACCGATCGGTACGGCTGTTGCTGCTGGCGGTAGTGGGCCAGACCTATAATCTTGAGGCTGAACGCGGAAACATGCAGACATGCTTCCACAATCAACGATCAGGAAAGAGAGAAATATGAGCCAAACCCAATCAACAAACCACCATAAACCAATGGAAAAGGTCCTCTTTGAGGTAAAAAAGATCATTGTTGGGCAAGATATTTTATTAGAGCGATTGATCGTTGCCCTCTTAGCCCGAGGGCACATCTTGGTTGAAGGTGTGCCGGGGCTGGCTAAAACAATGGCAATAAAAACACTCGCGTCTTCTATTGGCGGGCAGTTCCAGCGAATTCAGTTCACACCTGACCTAGTCCCGGCGGATCTGATCGGAACCCGCATTTATAACCAGAAAACTGGGGAGTTCAATACATCCCTGGGTCCTGTGTTTACCAATTTGCTGCTTGCCGATGAGATCAATCGCGCGCCGGCAAAAGTGCAAAGCGCCTTATTAGAAGTGATGCAGGAGAGACAGGTCACCATCGGCCGTGAAACACACAAAGTACCAGATCCATTTTTAGTCATGGCTACCCAAAATCCGATCGAATCGGAAGGCACCTACCCCCTACCTGAAGCACAGGTAGACCGGTTCATGCTCAAAGTACTGGTTGGCTACCCCTCTCAAACTGAGGAATTTGTCATTGTAGAGAGGATGACCAGCAAACTGCAATCTTTGCAAACGGTCATCGACACAAAACAATTATTAGCCTTACAACAGGCGGCAGACGATGTCTACGTTGACCCGGCTCTCATTGAATATGCCGTAAAACTTGTGACAGCTACCCGTAATCCCCAAATGGTCGGTAAAAGCTATTTAGCGCCATTCCTCTCCTTTGGCGCCAGTCCTCGCGCCTCAATCAATCTGATACTGACTGCCCGCGCTTTAGCCTTCCTACGCGGACGGACGTATGCCCTCCCGCAAGATGTACGTGATTTAGCACCAGATGTCCTTCGCCATCGTCTTGTGCTGTCTTACGAAGCCCTGGCAGATAACATCAACCCAGATGAAATCCTTGACCGAATTTTCAAAGCGATCCCTTTACCGGAAGTGCCTTTGGATGAACGACACCAAACCCCAACCCCCTAAAACCAAGATCACCCCAGAGCAGATTCTTTATCGGCTTGAGTGGAAGGTGATTCGCCGGCTTGATGGTCTCCTCCAAGGAGATTATCGAACCCTTTTTTATGGGGATGGGCTTGATTTTGCCGATCTGCGAGAGTATCAAATCGGGGATGACATCCGCCATATTGATTGGAATGTAACAGCTCGCATGAACAGCCTGCATGTCCGGCAATATATTGAAGATCGAGAGATTACTGCCTGGTTCCTGATAGATCTCAGTCCCTCAATGAATTTTGGTCCCCTCGATAGACCCAAAAAACAAGTGCTGATCGACCTGGTCGCAACCCTTTGCCGGTTGTTAACTAGAAACGGAAACAGGGTTGGCGCGATCTTGTATAACAACCAGATCTATCGAACTATTTCTCCCAAAGGCGGACGAATCCAGGTCTTGCGGTTGATCCAGGAACTACTTAATGAAACAAAATCCCCCATTAAAACATCCACCGATTTAAGCGTGCTGGTCAACGCCGGGCTCAATATGATTAAAAAACATACTTTGGTGTTTGTGATCTCCGACTTCATCAGTACATCTGGCTGGACAAAACCCCTATCATTATTGAGCAGAAAGAATGAGATGATCGGTATTCGTTTATGGGATCCTCGCGAAGTCGAACTCCCAGATCTAGGCTTGATATTTGTTGAAGATGCCGAAACTGGGGAACAGCTTCGAGTAGATTCCAGCAATCCAGAATTCCGCCGCCGTTTTTTTGAGGCTGCCCAAAGACGTGAAACTGAACTCAACCAGAATTTGAAAAAAGCAGGAGTTGATCTATTTGCCATATCTACGAAAGAGGATTTGGTCAACGCCATCTTGAGGATGGTTGCCATGCGAAAAAAGCGTAGGATGTAGCATGATATTTCTTTGGCCCTGGATGCTGATCTCAATACTGCTTGTGCCGGTATTGGCTGCGAGCTATATCAGGCTTACCCGAAAAACGGAACAAACCAAAGCCGATAATGATCCAATGAAGTGGCTTCAGACCAGCGCGGGTAAAATTCCTGGAACTCGTCGCCATCTTCCTGGCATTCTCTTTCTGTTGGGTCTGACAGTATTGCTTGTGGGTATGGCTCGCCCGGAAATGGAGGTGGATTTGCCCAGAATAGAGGGCACGGTCATACTTGCTTTTGATGTTTCCAACAGTATGTCTGCCAAAGATATCGAACCCAGCCGCATGGAGGCAGCCAAATCCGCAGCCAAGATCTTTGTGGAAAACCAACCCAGCACGATCCAACTGGGAGTGGTTGCTTTCAGTAATGGCGGATTTGTCCTTCAGCCGCCCACCAATGATCAATCTGCTGTATTGGCTGCGATTGATCGCCTAACCCCGCAGGGAGCAACGTCCCTGGGACAAGGAATCTTCAGTTCTCTAAACGCAATAACTGGAGAGGCGATATCCATTAATCCAGACGAGATAACCGAAGAAACACCGCAGATCGATATTGGACATTTCCCCTCAGCAGTGGTTCTGATGCTCACAGATGGAGAAAATACCTCCTCCCCTGACCCTCTGGAAATTGCCCAGTTGGCGGCGGATGCCGGTGTGCGCATCTATCCCGTCGGAATTGGCAGCCCCGAAGGTACGGTCTTAGAGATCGATGGCTACAATGTTATCACCCAACTCAATGAAATCCAATTGCAGCAGATAGCCAGTCTCACCAATGGTTCTTATTACTATGCCGAGGATCAAGAATCGTTACAGGAAATTTATGACTCTGTCGATCTTCAATTGACAATTAGGGGAGACAAAATTGAAGTGACCGCCCTATTTGCCGGACTGAGCCTGTTGATTTTGTTAATTGGCTCAGGGCTGTCCTTGTTGTGGTTTGGAAGGATGCCGATATGAGTTTTTCCTGGCCCTGGTTGTTACTGCTGCTGTTGCTGATTCCCGTGATGATCATTGTCTATATCTGGATATTAAATCGCCAACGTAAGTATGCGGTACTGTACTCCAGCCTCTCACTCATCCGTGAAGCATTACCCAAACGCTCTCGCTGGCGTCAGCATTTACCCTTCATATTGTTCTTGGTTAGCGCAGCCAGTTTGATCATCGCCATCGCACGACCAGCTGCAGTTGTACAGGTCCCCTTGAATCGCACAACCATTATCTTGGCGCTGGACGTTTCCAGGAGTATGTGTGCGACGGATGTCACACCGAATCGCCTTACAGTTGCCCAAGATGCGGCTTTGGCATTTATCAAAGACCAAGCCAGTGAAACTCGCATCGGGATTGTAGCCTTCGCGGGGTTTGCCGAGATAGTCGTTCCTCCAACCAATGACAAAGAAGTATTGATTGGAGCAGTTGAAAATTT
>JARROY010000186.1:0-5052 GCA_037383445.1 Anaerolineales bacterium
TGCACATTCATGGCATTAAATTTAGAACTGTTCTGCAAAACAACGATTTGCTGCATACAAGTTGGTCAACCCACAGCCATGTGGAAAAAGAGCAATACGGGTTTGCCAGAATAATCGGAGAGGGATACCTGCCCACCGAGGGCATTGTCCAAGGTAAAATCTGGCGCGGTGGTGCCTACCAGGGGGCTTTCAACTTCCGGCTGGGAGGAACATGCAGCCAAAATACCCACGAAAAGACTTATTACAATCAAGCTGACTGTTTTCTTGTTCATACACACTCCTTTTTTGACCAATCTCTACTCTGCAAAGCCATGATTTACCATTGCAACTATATTCTATCCAATTTCTCGTAAATATAAAGGGTAACCATCCCGGTTGCTCAACCGTAAAAATAAGCGTTGGTTTATACCGACCAGGAGAAAAGTTCAGCTGGATAAAAAATGCGCCTCTATATACGAGGCGCATATTTTGCTAACAAAAGCTGCTAATGGTTGTGCCCATCACCATAATGGGCATGACCATGTTCAATCTCCTCAGGTGAACCTTTACGCACCCCTTTGACGGTCACATCAAAATAGAGTGTTTTTCCAGCGAGGGGATGATTGGTGTCCAGTTTGACGCTATCCTCGCCCATCTCAACAATTGTCGCATACATCATTTCACCCTTGTGGTCGGTAATTTCAAGTTCTATTCCAAGTTCAAGCGGAACGTCTTCTGGAAATTCTTCGCGATTCAGTTCAAAGATAGCGGTTGGATCAACGTTGCCGTACCCATCTTCTGGAGCCACGGTCACTTTTTTGGATTCGCCAACTTGCATGCCAACCAGTTCTTTCTCCAAGCCGGAGATAATATTCTGATGTCCATGCAGATAATCCAAAGGACCTTCCTCTTCGGACGAATCGAGAACCTCTCCATCTACGGTCAAGGTATAGTCAATAGTCACCACCAGATCATCTGCTACCTGGGTAATTTTTTCTTCAGATGTCATCATGCCTCCACAAGTTTCTAACTAAATAAATGATTTAGGATCGTTCAAATTAGAAGAGAATTATAACATGCTGGCCATGAAAATAGTTTGGGAGTTTGACAACATCTCCCGATAGCAAGCAAATTTCTCCACTAATGGAATAGAAACTTTTCTTCGACTAAATCAGTTATAATTGTGTGCTATGAAATATTCTTTCTTACGGATTTCTGTATTATTTTCGCTTACTTTCGTGCTGCTGGTCACTTCTCAACCAGCGGAGGCGGCCGTTTCGGTAGATGTCGCTAATGGCTCTCCTGGTGCCCCGCTTTGCCTACCCGGACAGATCGCAGACCCAATTGCAGACTGCCAATCACTTGGCCCGGCAGCTTACCTTGATCAACTCAAGACCCAAGGGATGCCGCTGCCAAGAAGCCCGTTGCCAGCAGCTCGTCTTGACCCGGCTTTCTCGGAACTGCCGTACAACTATCTCCGCCTGGCGGACAAAGATACCCCTATCTTCTCCACTTTGGATGAAGCCATGACCAACCAAAATCCCTACCGGCTTATTCCTGCCGGTTTTGATTTTGTTTCGTACGTCGATTACTACCAGGGATCCGGCAACGGCCGGCACTATATGATTGAGCCAGGCATGTGGATCCGAGGTGGATCGACCAACGGGCGGGCGGCGCTTTCCTCTTTCTCAGGAATGGTTTTTGCCGGCACTCCTGCTAACCAGTTTGGCTGGGTGCTCTACCAGACTGAAAGTCAGACCTCTCCCGGACCCAATTCCAGCCAGCTGACCGGGCATATCCTCAACCGCTATGACATCATCCAGGTTTACCGGACCGAAACGATCAATGGGGTGAACTGGGTGATGATCGGGCCGGACGAGTGGGTAGATAAATCTAAAACTGCCCTGGTTTACCCCACAACCACACCCCCGCAAGGCGTCACAAACGGCCGCTGGATTGAAATTAATCTATATGAGCAGACCATTTCTGTGTACCAGAATAACCGGCTGGTGTTTGCCACACTCACCTCCACAGGGATTCCCGGATGGTGGACCCGCCCTGGTTTATTCCAAATATTTCAAAAACTGGAGAGTACACCCATGTCCGGCGCATTTGAGGCCGACAAATCTGATTATTATTACCTCGAGGATGTTCCCTGGACAATGTATTTTGACGAAGCTCGCGCCCTGCATGGCGCCTACTGGCATGATTATTTCGGCTACGAGCAGTCTCATGGATGTGTCAATCTTTCGCCTGGAGACTCGCACTGGTTGTACTTGTGGGCGAACGAGGGCGATTACGTCTATGTTTGGGACCCATCGGGAGAGACTCCTACCGATCCCAGCCTGTACACTCCCGGCGGGGCATTGGGAGCTAAACAAAGTTCGGGATAAGTCATTCCAGTCAGGATTCTGGATTTGAATGATGAAGGAAAAGCAATGAAAGCGTTAAATTTTCAGAAGAAATTTTGGATTGCGATCATTGTTTTGGCGCTGGCCGCAATTTCCTGCCAAACCCTTACCAATGGGCTGGATCAGGTCATCGCTACAATCGCCACCAGCACCCCCCGGCCGGTTGAGAAAACGCTCGAAGAAACCCCCGAAGCTACCTCCACGCCATCCAATACCGAAACTAGCATCGTTACCCCCACTGCAACTCAAACATTGGTGCCGGTCGGGGAACAACTTCAGTTAGATATATTCCAGTCGTTATGGGAGGCGATTGATCAAAATTACCTTTATCCGGACTTCAATGGCTTGGATTGGGATGCGATTTACAGTGAATACCGACAGAAAGTTGAAGAGGGTTTAGAGACCGAAGATTTTTATCTGGCAATGGATGAAATGGTCTATCGATTAGGGGATGATCATTCGATCTTTCTTAATCCACAACAAGTACAGGCTGAAGAAGTCGAATATACCGGCGAACATGATTATGTCGGGATCGGGGTATGGGTGCAGTTTGCACCGGAAAAACATAAAGGGGTGATCTTGCTCACCTTTCCTGGTGGACCTGCCGACCAGGCCGGGATTAAGTCTCGCGATAGCATTTTATCCGTTGAAGGGGTCGCACTGGATGATGATCAAGGACTTGCCATAGATTTGCTGCTTGGGGTGGAGGGAACGCCCGTCACCTTAACCGTTCAGACCCCTGGAGAAGAACCGCGCACAATGACTATCGCGCGCGGCCGGATCACCAGCTCTCTGCCAGTGCCGTATGAACTGCTCCAAACCCCTTCCGGCAAGCGAATTGGGTACATCATCATTCCAACCTTCTCAGATTCCACTATCGGCGAACAGGTAGGAGATGGATTGGCAGCCCTATCAGAGAACGAACCGTTGGACGGATTAATTTTGGACAACCGTTTGAACGGCGGCGGGTGGGATACCGTTATGTCTCAAACGCTGTCTTACTTCACCAGCGGGAAAGTGGGCTATTTTGTGAACCGGGAAGAAAAAGAAGCCCTGGAGATCGACGGTGTCAATATTGGCGGGTCTATGGATTTCCCGCTGGTGGTTTTGGTCGGTCCAGATACGGTAAGCTTCGGGGAAATCTTTTCTGGAATTCTCAAAGACCAAGACCGTGCCACCATCATCGGCGAAACCACCTCCGGCAATGTTGAGGTCCTTTGGGGATATGATTTTAAAGATGGTTCACGCGCCTGGATTGCCCATGACACCTTTGCCCCCATCAATCACCCTGAATGGGATTGGGAAGATGACGGAATTGTAGTCGATATTGAAATCGCAGCCCCTTGGGATGAATACACCAGCCAAACCGATCCTGCCATCCAAACTGCATTAGACTACCTAGACCAATAATGGATCAACGTATGAAAAAAAGTCAATTAAGTTCCCTGTTAATATTTCTGGCCGCTGGAATTGTCTACGCGGGGGAGTATTTCAATCTTCCCAGGTTAAAACTGGTCGTGGTGCTTGGGTTGGGGGTATTTGCCTGCATCAATGGCGTCAGGATTTTGATGCAGGGAGAAGCTTTTGAAGGCCGCATCAAAGTGAGTAATTCCAACGATATCCCGCGGTATGCAGACCTTTCTGAAATGTTGATTGGAGCAATCCAGGTGATCATCGGTCTGATGATCATCGGCCTGAGCTTGCTGGAAATTTTCAAACCGGGGGGTGCCGGCGCATTTGTCGACCGTCTGGTCAGTTCCACAGTTGGTCTGGCCAGTGTAATTGCCCTGGCAGGCATTTTTATGGCTGTTTTCGGGGTTATTCGCATCCTTTCGGGCAGGGCCACCTCTCCCGGAACACGCAGCAAACTGAACGAAATGGGCATTAAAGCTGGGGGAGCGATCACTGCCCTTGTTGGGTTCTCCTTACTGCTGTTAGCGATTTGGCTAGCCTTGTCACCCAGTTCGCTAAAGGATGTTTTCGGGCGGCTTTTGAATTTTTTCTAAATTTTGGTATCGATGCTGGGGATATAAAAATATCCATCTTGACCATTTAGGCTTTTCTCACCAACCATTCCATATAAAATCAACTTTTTAATTTGCGCTCAGAAAAAATTTGGGTGTATGACAGCGTTCTATAGGATGATTGCTTATGGTAAAATCTTGCAACACAGTTGCACAAGACCATGCTCTTCGTAATCGAGGTTTCCATGCTCACGACACCTGAGAAAATCATTTTTACCCTCCTAGCAATTACAACTGTATACTTCGCCTACCTGACAGCCAAACGAATTATTGCAGTTATCGGGCGGGGACAGGGCAAACCGGATTGGTCGCAAGTCCCGAAACGCCTGCTGGAAGTCACGGCTGAAACCCTGTCGCTCTCTCCGGTATGGCAGGTCCGTCCGCTGGCAAGCTTGCTGCATGCGTTCGTGGCTTGGGGTTTCTTTCTCTACGTTCTAGTTGATATCGGCGATTTATTAGAAGGGTACATCGCCGATTTTTCATTTATGGGGACCGGTCTGGTTGGCGACTTGTACCGATTCTTGGCAGATATTTCCAGCGTGGCAGTGCTGGTCGGGATAATTGGGCTGATGCTGCGCCGTTTCGTCTTCAAGGACCCGGCTCTGAAAACTCGCGACAGCACCCTGCTGCATCCCAAA
>JARROY010000187.1:0-5035 GCA_037383445.1 Anaerolineales bacterium
CGTTACCTTGGAATGTACAGAGTGTAAAGAACGCAATTACACGACTGAGAAAAACCGAAGGAACGACCCAGGTAGGTTAGAATTAAAAAAATACTGCCCGCGATGCCGAACACATCGGATGCATCGCGAAACCCGCTAGTTCTCGAAAAAACTTGAACAGCGTTGTAGGCGAGTAGCTCAATTTGGCAGAGCAACGGTCTCCAAAACCGTAGGTTGCGGGTTCGATTCCTGCCTCGCCTGTCTGAGAATGGCAACGCCGCATGAGTGCGGCGTTTTAGCCGTAGTAGAAGGAAATACGGCCGATACTATAAATAGGAGCAACCTGTGGCAACTAAAAAGGATGCAAAAAGCAAACCGAAGAAACAAACCAAACGGCAGCCAAAAAAACAGGCCGCCAGCAAGCAGCCGCGCGGCTTGCGCCGCTTTTACCGCGACACCATGGGTGAACTGCGAAAAGTGAGCTGGCCCACCCGCCGCGAAGCTATTTCCCTGACCTACGTGGTTGTAATTGTGATGGCTGTCATGGCTGTCTTTTTAGGGACAATGGACTTCTTGTTCTTCAGGTTTTTTGCTCTGCTCTGGAGTATGTAAGGCCAATCATCAGCCAGAATGAATTGAGGTGTCCAAAATCCCCCGATCATTTTGGCGGAAGCGTGTGTAGATATGGAAGAAGATAGACTGGAACAACCCGAAGAGGAAACCGCCGAAGACCAGGAAGAAAAGGAAAACTCTCTAAACCAGAGTGCCCAATCTGAAGAAACTGGCGACGACCGTGCATGGTATGTTGTGCACTGCTATTCCGGTTATGAGAATAAAGTTCGCCATAACCTGGAGCAGCGCATAGAGACCATGGGCATGAAGAATTTGATCTTTGACGTGGTTGTCCCAACAGAAGAAGAGATCGAGGTAAAGGATGGCAAGCGGCGCACTGTTGAGCGCCGGGTCTTCCCAGGATATATTTTGGTCAATATGGTTATGACCGAAGAATCCTGGTATGTGGTGCGCAATACGCCTGGTGTGACCAGCTTTGTCGGGATGGGAAACGATCCAGTCCCGCTGCGCCCAGAGGAAGTTTCCTCGATCGTCAAACGAATGGAAGCCGATGCCCCGCGCATTAAAGTTACCTTTAAGCAGGGCGAACGCGTCCGGATTGTCGATGGCCCGTTCAACGATTTCCGCGGCACAGTCGATGAGATCGATATGGAAAGGGCGAAAGTAAGGGTAATGGTCAACTTCTTCGGTCGGGAAACCCCGGTGGAGTTGGATTTCTTACAAGTAGAAAAAGCATAACATTCAAGACACTTTCAACGTGGGAGGGTGCCGCGTCAAACAGATGCGACCATCCGCCAGATGGAGGCACCCGTTAGTGGTTTTCGTGGAAAAACCACAGGCAAAAAAATCAATTTTTGCCCCACCACAAGACAAAAGGAGAAAAAATGGCAAAGAAAGTAAAGGCAACAATTACATTACAGATCGAAGCTGGCAAAGCAACCCCAGCACCCCCGATCGGCCCGGCGCTTGCCAGCCAGGGCATTAATATCATGCAGTTCACTAAAGAATACAATGCCCGTACATCTGGCCGGATGGGACAGATCATCCCTGCACAGATTACCGTATACCAGGATGGTTCTTTCACCTTCGTCCTCAAGACCCCACCCGCAGCAGTCTTGCTCAAGCAAGCGGCAGGTGTTGAAAAAGGGTCCGGTGTCCCCAATCGAGAATTTGTGGGTACCGTTACGCGCTCTCAGGTACGCGAGATCGCAGAGACCAAAATGAAGGACCTGAACGCCATCGATATCGAAGGCGCTATGCGCCAGATCGAAGGCACGGCCCGCAATATGGGCATTCGAGTTGTAGAAGACTAAATCACAACATACTTTCAACGTGGGAGGGTGCCGCATCAACCTGATGCGACCATCCGCCAGATGGAGGCACCCGTTAGTGGTCTTTTTGAGAAGGATCACAGGCAAAACAGCATGTTTTGCCCCACCACAAGACAAAAGGAGTAAATCATGGCAAAAAGAGGTAAAGCATACCGCGCAGCGATGGAGAAAGTCGACCGTATGCGCGCCTATCCCCCAGGTGAAGCAATTGCCCTGGCAAAAGAAATTTCTAGCACCAAGTTTGATTCGACCGTCGAGATCCACATCCGGCTGGGTGTAGATCCACGCCATGCCGACCAGCAAGTGCGAGACGTTGTTGTTCTGCCGCACGGCTTGGGCAAGACGGTTCGTGTGTTGGTTTTTGCGCAGGGCGATGGAGCTCGATTAGCGCGTGAGGCCGGTGCCGATGCTGTCGCTGACGATGATGAGATAGTGCAGAAAATTCAGGGTGGATGGCTTGATTTTGATGTAGCGATTGCCACCCCCGACATGATGAGCACCGTTGGCCGGTTGGGTCGTGTGCTTGGGCCGCGCGGCCTGATGCCGAACCCCAAGACGGGAACAGTCGTCAGCATGGAAGATATTCCGCGGGCTATTGAAGAAGTTAAAGCTGGCCGCGTTGAATTCCGTGTGGATAAAACCGCCAACCTGCACGTCCCGATTGGCAAAGTATCGTTCGATGAACAGCACCTTTACAACAATTTGGCCGCCCTGATCCAGGCAGTTCGCAGGAACCGCCCGGCAGCTTCCAAAGGTGCTTATATCCGTAAAATAGTCCTGTCCACCACCATGGGCCCTGGGATTAAAATAGATACCACCCAGGCCCAAACGATGGAAATATCTGAATAAATCGGGTACAATACCCGGTTGTGGGTGCTGATGGCAGATAGCCATCATGTTCCCCACGCCTTCGCCAAAGACAGCTGGTGACAGCAGAGCAGGATCTGTGTGTCTTAATTCCCAGCCGAGGTGAGGACTTGAACAGCAAAACCCCGCGCACGTTGTGCCGCGATTTGCAGAAAGTCTTTGCCTGAAATACGAAGGCAAAGACTTTTATCTTTGAAAGGAGGTAAACTCGTTGGCACTATCTAAAGAACGTAAAGAAGAATTAGTAGCCCAATATGATGCTTGGATGAAAGAAAGCAAGGCCCTGATATTTGCGGAATACACTGGCTTGAATATGCCGCAGATGGATGATTTGCGGGCCCAGTCACGCGATGCTGGCGCCGAATTTCATGTAATCAAGAACCGGCTGGGTAAGCGCGTTTTTGAGGCAGCCGGCTACGATGTCCCCGATGATTTGTTCGTCGGCAGCACGGCATTCGGTATAGCCTATCAAGATGCCCCAGGGATTGCAAAAGTGATCAAAGACTTTGGCAAAGATCATCCCGCCCTGATAATCAAAGCTGGCTTCATGGATGGTAAATTGTTATCCGCAGAAGAAGTGATTGCTCTTGCCGAACTCCCGCCGCTGCCCGTGGTTCGCGGACAGCTATTGGGCGTCATCTCAGCGCCGGCTTCTAAACTGGCACGCACCCTTGCCGAACCTGGTCGCTCGTTAGCCCAGGTAGTCAAGGCATATGCAGATGCAGCTGCTGCATAAATTTTCGGCTGCAAAAAATACAAAAAAATTACTCTATAGGAGATTTTATAATGGCTGACTTAGATAAATTAGTGGAACAACTTGGCAAGCTGACTGTGATTGAAGCTGCCGAACTGGTAAAGAAACTGGAAGAAGAATGGGGCGTTTCCGCCGCTGCTCCGGTTGCTGTTGCCGCTGTTGCTGGTGCTGCTGCTGCTGAAGAAGCAGAAGAAGAAAAGACCGAATTTGATGTTGTCATCAAAGATGCGGGCCCCAAGAAAATTGAGGTCATCAAGGTCATCCGCAAGCTCACCAGCCTGGGCCTGAAAGAAGCCAAGGACATGGCTGAAACCGCAGGTTCTAAGGTGATGGAACAGGTCGGCAAAGATGCCGCCCAGGATGCCAAGAAACAGCTTGAAGAAGCTGGCGCTGTTGTCGAACTGGCATAACCTGGTTTCCACGAACACGAAACAAAATCCCGCTTGCGGGATTTTGTTTTTTAACCCCGGTTAATCGATGGATTGCTTCAATTCCGAGGATACCGTCACCAGTCGATTTCTGCCTGTAATTCTAGGCGCCAACGTGATAATTAATTAAACAGAAAGATTATATTATGGTATATTGATAAGAGGAAAACAGCATACTGGAAATTTAAAACTGATTTGTAAAAGGAATCAGAAATGACAGCACGAATATTGATCATAGAAGATGATGAGGCAATTCTCACCTTTCTTCGGCGTGGACTTTCTTATGATGGCTACCAAGTAGAAACAGCCCTAGATGGGCAAACTGGATTGCTGCTAGCCTGGGATAATCCACCTGACCTAGTTGTGTTGGATTGGATGCTCCCTGGTATGGATGGGCTGGAGGTTTGCCGCCGACTGCGCCAACGCGGCCGGATTCCGATCCTGATGCTTACTGCTAAAGATACGGTTTCAGACCGAGTTCAGGGGTTAGATGCAGGTGCCGATGATTATATGGTCAAACCATTCAATCTGGACGAACTCTTGGCACGCATTCGCGCCCTGCTCCGCAGAACTCGTACCAACCGCCCCGCTGTCTATGAGTTTGAGGATTTGATCTTGGACACAGGAGCTCGCGAAGCCAGACGTGGTGGGCGCACCATTCAGCTCACCGGTAAAGAGTATGAATTGTTAGAATTCTTTATGCGTCATCCCCGCCAGGTGCTCACCCGGGAGATGATCTATGAAGAAGTATGGGGATACGATTTCGGGGGTGACAGCAATATCATAGAAGTGTATATTCGTTATTTGCGCCAAAAAATAGAAGCCGGAGATGAAGCCCGCCTGATCCATACCATGCGCGGCATGGGATATGTTTTGCGGGAGCATCCCTAAAAGCCAAATTTTAGCCGTATGTCCCTCCAAATCCGCTTAGCGATTTTTTATACTGCCCTTGTAGGGGTGGTGCTGCTTGCCTTTGGGTGGGCGATTTATGTTCGCTCATCAGATATCTTGATGCAGCAAATTAATGTGCGCCTTGAATCAGCAGTCAAAGATGCGGGGAATGCAATGCGCGTACAGAGTTCGTCCGATCCCCTGATTACGTA
>JARROY010000188.1:0-7814 GCA_037383445.1 Anaerolineales bacterium
GGGATTCTGTCCTACAGTTTGCTTCTGCTGCTGCATATCACAGCTGTGCGCCAGGAGAAGAAATGGCCGCATTTCCTGGTAGGGGCGGCGGCGATCCTGACGACCGAATTCCATATTCTGGGTATATTGTACCTGGGTGGTTTAGCATTGTATTATTTTTATGAGTTTGTTCGGGACACGCTGGAACAAAAACGGCTAAGTCTAAACCACCGATCGATCTATTTTTTCGTTGGGGCGGGGTTGTTTGGGATCCTGTATATCATCATTCACATTCTGCCGGGACCTAAAACCTATCTGCTGATCGCGAGATCATGCGCGATCTGTCAATTGGGTATTGTCGACCCTGAAATTATGCGTGTAAAGAACTTGTTGACTTATCGACCGCACGAATTGCTACTCTTAATCCTCACCGTTTATTTGGTTTTCAAACGTGATAAACCCTATCGTCACTACCTGATCTTACTTGGTGGTTATCTGGTGTCGCAAATTATCGTCAGCCCCCCACCCAATACCCAATATTTTCCACACATCATGCCGCTGTTTTCAGTTGGCTTAGCGGGAGCAGTTCAGCATCTCTTTTCGATCTTAAAAACAGCTCAAAAAAACAGATTAATAACTGGCTTTCTCGTGGCATCCCTGGCATTGCTCATTGTAAATGTACTGTCTCTTGCTACCCAACATTTCCCATATGGCAACGCGTATTTGATGCCCGATGGACCCGAAATCGAGTATATCCAGGAAAATATCCCCACATCTACCGTAGTCATGTCGACTGGAGACAACTTTTACCCCCTAAAAGACTACCGAAATTTTTTGCAGTATGCAGCCAATCTGGAATATGGGCTTACCATTCGCAATGAAAGTATGTCACACTTCCTCGACAGGATCGATCCAAAAGTGATCTTTATCAGGGACTTTGAGTCTAAAACGGGCAAAACCCTCAAAAAATTCGTCAATCGTGGTGATTATGTACAAGTAATGCCCGATCTGTTGGTTGCACGAGAACTGATTCCAATTGAATAAGCTGTCCATTTTGAGTTGGATAAAGTAATCATGAAAGACAAACAAAAAGTATTAATTTTTATCGTTAGTTACAATGCGGAAGCATTTATCGAAAGTGTTCTGTCCCGTATCCCTGAAAACGTCTGGGAAAATGAAGCCTATGATGCAGAAGTTTTGATTATAGATGACCAATCGTCCGACCAGACGTTTAACCGGGCGTTGAACTTTGTTGATAACAACCAGAAAAGAAAAATCACCTTGTTGTACAATCCCCAAAACCAGGGTTACGGCGGTAATCAAAAACTCGGCTATCATTACGCCCTTCAAAATGATTTTGACGTGGTGGTGTTGCTGCATGGTGATGGCCAGTATGCTCCTGAATATTTGGACGCGATGATCACTCCGCTCGTTAACCACGAAGCAGATGTTACCTTTGGGTCCCGGATGATCAATAAGCTTGATGCCTTACGCGGCAAGATGCCCCTTTACAAATGGATTGGCAATCAAGTATTAACCACTGCTCAAAATTTGTTGCTGGGCTGCAATTTATCTGAATTCCATACCGGTTACCGGGCTTATCGAACAGACGTATTTCGAAAGATTCGCTTTGAACATAACTCCAATTATTTTGATTTTGATACAGACATCATTATTCAAGTCTTGGATACCGGGCACACGATTAAGGAAATCTCCATCCCTACTTATTACGGGGATGAAATTTCTTATGTCAATGGATTTCTCTATGCGTTTAAGATCATGGTAACCACTCTGCGCTCCAGAATGGTGAAATTAAACGTAATGTATGATCGTCGATTTGACTATGATTTCGACCAAAACGAGTATTATTCCCTCAAGTTGGGCTATCCCAGTTCTCACCAATTTGCTCTCGATAGAGCAAAAGCAGGGATGACGGTTTTTGACATTGGCAGTGGGCCGGGGTATATTGCAGAACAACTGGATAAAAAGGGTGTCGAAGTTATCTCTTTGGATAAACAAATAACTCAAAGGACCAAAGAGCATTCGATCGAGACGTATGAATCGGATGCCGAAACCTTTGAGTTTATATCCCCTCGCAGGGAAATCGATCTGGTATTTATGCTGGATATTATTGAGCATTTTTCAGATCCGGAAGAATTTCTATTAAAGTTCCGGGCTCAATTCGGCGATCATGAAAACGCTTCTATCATTATAACAACCGGGAATGTTGGATTTTTTATCGTTCGGTTTGGTTTGCTGACCGGTTATTTTAATTATGGAAAGAAGGGAATCTTAGATAATGATCATAAAAGGTTGTATACATTTGGAAGCATGAAGCGCCTGCTCGAATCAACCGGATTTGAAATTCAGGAGAGCCACGGTATTCCTGCGCCTTTCCCCGATGCTATTGGGATGAGCTGGTTTTCGAAGCTTTTATTGGCGGTCAATCGCTTTCTAATCTTTTTCTCTAAACCTCTTTTTTCCTACCAGATGGCTTTTGTGGTGCGCCCATTGCCGACCATTGGGAGTTTGCTGGAACAGGCCAAAGTGACTGGCGAGCAGAAGATTGAACAGCAAAATAATGGTTCAGACCATTAAAAATGATTTTGGCCTGGATTAGACGAGTTTAGGCTTTCAACGAGGAGTGCCATCATGGCAGAAAAGAAAAACACAAGAAGGTGGTTGGTCTGCGGGGGTGTTGTACTGGTAATTGCTTGTGTGGGTACGGTGATTGGGTTGGGTGGCTTGGCTGCGATTGGTGTGATCTTTGGGGAAACCACCTCTACAGCTGGGGGCTCAGATCAGGTTCAAGAGCCGACCATTTTAACTGATACTGAGCTAGCAGAGGCGAATATCACGCCAACTGAATTGCTGCGTCCGATCCCATTCGAATCGGTTGTCCAGATCAGTGCCATGTATTACGACGACAATAACCAGCTGGTGGAAGGGTGGACGGGTTCCGGGTCGATCATCTCCCCCGATGGCTTGATCTTGACCAATGCTCATGTTGTCCTGCCAGACCGCTACTTCCCCGTCGATGCCCTCGTTGTAGCCTTTACTGTTGCAGAAGATCAACCGCCGCACAAGATGTATTATGCACAGGTCATTCAGGCGGATGAGCAATTGGACATTGCCGTAATCCAACTCACCACGGATCTGAACAACGCCCCAATTGATTATGAGTCGTTAAACCTGCCGTATATACCGCTGGGAAATGCGGATGACTTGCGATTAGGAGACCAGGTGACCATCCTAGGATATCCTGGAATCGGTGGAGCAACCATCACCCTGACCCGCGGCGAAGTAAGCGGCTTTACCTCGGAGGCTGGCCGGGGAGCCCGGGCCTTTATCAAGACTACGGCGACCATCGCGGGCGGCAACAGCGGCGGTCTGGCTGCTGACCCCAATGGCTTCCTGATCGGTATTCCGACGCAATTGGGATACGGCGGGGAAGATCAGTTTGTGGACTGCCGGGTGCTTGCCGATACAAACCGGGACGGTTTTGTCGATGACCGCGATAACTGTGTGCCAACGGGTGGATTCATCAATGCCCTCCGCCCGATAAACTTGGCGATCCCCCTAATTGACGCGGCCAAAGCCGGGATTGTAGCTGTCCACCAGGCAGAACCCGAAGCGACCATCGAGGCGGATATGCCTCCCGAAGGGACAATTCTCTACCAGGATGATTTCTCGAACACACAGGGCGGTTGGGATTGGGAAGACAGCGATGGAAGGGTGGCATATGTTTCTGGGGAACTGCATATGGAGGTCAAACAACCGGAGTTCTTCATTTGGAGCTATGCCGGCCAGTCCTTTACGGATGTCATTTTGGATGTAGATGCCAGGGTGGTGGCTGCTGCTGGTGATGGTGATTTCGGTCTGATTTGCCGCTACCAGGATGCGGATAACTTTTACGGCATGGAGATTTCTGAAGATGGATATTATGCCGCGTGGAAGATGGTTGATGGAGAAATTTACCAGCTCATCGATTGGCAGTATTCTTCATTGATTAAAACCGGCAGCACTGTCCACCTGAGTGCCGCCTGTATCGGCAGCACTTTGACGTTTATGGTGAATGGCGAAGTGCTGGTGGATATCAGTGACAGTGATCTATCCAATGGAGATGCCGGATTGGTCGTTGGGACATGGGAAGCTTTTCCGTTGACCGTTGGGTTTGACAATTTTGTGGTGCGCTCACCGATAAATTAGCCGTGTGTATAGTGACATTTGTCATGGCAGGATTACCCTTGACGCAGTAGATGGTTCAAGTTATGTTATGAGTAAATCAGTTCAACAAGATGTGAAATGATGCATGGGATGTTTTCCCTCAAATTTCGTTTTGTCGTATTAAAGCGGGTACAATTTCCGAGGTGCCCGCGTATCTTTTTAAAATTGTTCAGAGAAAACTGAAGGAGTGATTCAAAATATGGCAGAAATGACGAATGCATTTCAAATAGCGCAGGCGCAGTTTGACGGCGTTGCCCAACTGCTGAATCTCGACCCTGATGTCCGGGAAATCTTGCGCTGGCCTACGCGAGAATTTCATTTCCAGATCCCGGTCCACATGGATGATGGCAGCATCCGCACTTTTAAGGGGTTTCGCGTGCAGCACAGTGATGTGCGCGGCCCATCGAAGGGCGGGATTCGTTTTCATGCTGCTGAAACCGTTGATACCGTCCGCGCTCTGGCCATGTGGATGACCTGGAAATGCGCCGTGGTGGATATTCCTCTTGGTGGCGGTAAGGGCGGTGTGGTGGTTGATCCCGCGACCCTCTCGACCCATGAAAAAGAGAGGCTGTGCCGGGGTTGGATGCAGCAAATCTACCGCAATATCGGCCCGCGCCAGGATGTCCCTGCCCCAGATGTCGGCACGACTCCCCAGATGATGGGATGGATGATGGATGAATATTCCAAGCTGGTGGGCGAGTATACTCCTGGTGTGATTACCGGGAAACCACTCGGCGGCGGCGGCTCTCTTGGCCGTACCGAGGCAACAAGATCGGACCTCCTACACGGTCAGCAAGGAAGACGGCGTTGACCCAACTTTCCTGCAGTCGATCACGGACCAATACGGCGCTATTGATAAGACTAAAGCCATCCAGGCTGGCTATGTCATTGAACCCGGGGATGCCTGGATTGAAAAAGACGTCGATGTGTTGGTGCCTGCCGCCCTCGAAGGGCAGATCAATGCCCAAACAATCCAGAAGGTCAGCGACCGGGTTAAAATTGTTGCAGAAGGCGCCAATGGCCCAACCACCCCTGAAGCAGATGCAGTCTTTGAGAAGAACGGTATTTTTGTCATCCCGGATTTCTTGTGCAATGCCGGCGGCGTGACCGTCTCCTACTTTGAGAGTGTCCAAAATGATATGAACTATTATTGGTCGAAAGATGAAGTGCTTGAAAAGCTGGATTTCAAGATGACCAGCGCTTTCGAGAGCGTTTTGAATCTCTCAGTGAGTGAAAAGGTTTATATGCGCGATTCTGCATACATGGTTTCAATCGGCCGCGTGGTCGAGGCCATGCAGCTGCGCGGTTGGATTTAGGTTTCTCCAGCCAGGTTCATCAACAGGATCATGTAGGGGCATACGGCTGTATGCCCCTTATTATTTAACTCTTTTCCAATTTAAGAGACCGTTCCCAGGTACGCTCTCTTATTATCTCAAATCGATTCCGCATCCCGATTAGAGCTCAATTATTGTTCTTTAGCCCTTTTAGGGTTTATCATAGTGGACAAAAAGGGTAGTTTTATGGTTTACTATGAATTATTATCCGTTGGTGTAAAGCAAATAGGATCCTTCCCATGCTGAAGAAAGAAAAAGTTAAAAAACCGCAAGTGCCTTTCCGAGAACTGATCCGCAACTTTGTGATTGAACTGATCGTCTACGGCATCTTATTGGTCATCTACTTCTTTGTGGCTTTACGCTTCCTGGCACAACCCCTCAGCATCCTGTTTTCCAATAGCCTGGTGGTGTACGGCATTATCGGTCTGACCTTAATTGTCGTCCAGGCGGTGTTCTTAGAGTTCATCACCTCATTTTTGTTTGATTTCCTTGGACTCCACCGGCTCACCTCGAAATCCGATAAGCATCAGTAGGAGAAAAGATTGAATTTCCCAATTGCAGGCGTCACGATTGATCCCATTGCTCTGGTGGTGATCGGCTTTCTGGTGGGAGTGCTGGGTGGTTTCTTTGGCGTGGGGGGAGGCTTTTTGGCCGCGCCTTTCATGTTCTGGATCGGCGTTCCGATGCACTTCGTTGTGGGGACAGACCTGGCCCACATGACCGGCAAATCGATCGTGGCATTCAAGCGGCACCGCGCCCTGGGGCACGTGGATATGAAATTGGGGGCCGTGATGATCGTCGGCACGATGATCGGCGTGGAAATTGGCGCCCAGGTGATCGAAGCCCTGGAAGCGCGCCAAGCAGTTGATCATGTGATCGGAATTCTGTATATTGTTATCTTGCTGCTGGTGACGCTGTTTACGGCATACGAAGCGATTCGCTCCTTGCGGATGATGCAATCTGAGAAAATGGATGTCAAGGAAGTGGTTGGGTTTCAGGGGATCGCCCGCCGAATCTACAGCATCCGCATCCCGCCGATGGTTTCTTTCCCGGCCTCGGGGATCGAATCGATCTCTATCTGGAGCGTGGTGGTGGTTGGCTTGCTGACCGGTGTATTGGCGGGTATGTTAGGCGTGGGCGGAGGTTTTATCCGTATGCCGATGCTGGTTTATTTTCTTGGAATCCCCACCCATGTCGCGGTTGGGACGGATCTTTTTGAGATCATTTTCTCCGCCGGGTACGGCACCCTGACCCATGCAATTAAAGGGAATGTAGATATCATTATGGCACTCGTGATGCAAACTGGAGCGGCCATCGGTGCACAAATCGGGGCGGTATCGACCCAATATTTTACGGGGCCGCGTATCCGCCTGTTTTTCTCCTTCCTTCCACTTGTGGGGGCACTGATGGTTATCTTGCGTTTGTTGGGCGTTGTGGCCATGTAAATTTAGAGGAAACCTATGAAGTTATTGTATCTTGTTGCCGACCAAACGATGACCTTACCTGTAGCAGATTTTGTGTCTCAGATCGCCAAAAAGATGGGCGCTTCTCTGCTGATGCTGGTAGTCGCAGACTCAGAAAAGATATTGAAGGAGGCTGAGGCAAGTTTTGCCGATGTGAGTGAGGCACTTGAAGGACTCTCGTATTCTACAAAGTTTGTTCTCGGTGATCCGGTGGCGTGCATGTTGGCAGAGTTGGAGACCGAAGCGTACGAGATGATCCTGATGGGGGTACGCCGCCGCCAGCGGTTGATTCCTTCTCACTTCCGGGTGATCTCACAGCGGATCATTAAACGCTCTCCGATCCCGATCATGCTGATCCGGGATATTGTGGGCAAGTTGGAACGGATGCTGGTCTGCACTGGCGGGCTTGAGATTTCTCAGCCTGTGGTTGACCTGAGCACCAAGCTAGCTGGTAAAGCCGGTTTAAAGGCCACCCTGCTGACGGTTGCCGCCAACGTGCCCAGTATGTACACCGGGATGATGGAAATGGAAGAGACCCTGGAAGAACTGCTTGAGACGGATACCCCGCTGGCCCAGCACCTGCGCGGTAGCGCGGATACCCTCTCAAAAAGCGGCATCGAGGCTGAGATCAAGGTCCGGCATGGGGACGTGGTCGAGGCAATCCTGGAGGAAACTGCCGAAGGCCAGTACGACCTGGTGGTTCTGGGCGAAACCCAGGGGCAGACCCTGCGCGGCTTGCTGCTGGGGAACGTCACTCAGCAGATCATCAACCGGGCGCCGTCGGCGGTTCTGATCTCTAAATAATACTATC
>JARROY010000189.1:0-4955 GCA_037383445.1 Anaerolineales bacterium
AAACACCGGCCGGTGCTCGCGCGGCAGAAGTGACGCCAATAGGCTGGTCAGATGAGCGCCGACATTTTCCATTTCTGGGTGGATGAATGGCTGTACCCACACCCCGGCAGTCCCCAACATCACATCCACATATCCCAGCAGATCGCCTTGGTCATAAAACACCCAGCGGTTCATCCCGTTGGAAGGCGGTGATTCCACCTGCTGAACCATGGTTGGCACAATCGCATGGTACAGCCTTCGGGTATTGAACTCATCCTGCGAGTTCATCTCGCGCCATTCCAGTTTTGCCACCCTGGTATGCGGAATTTCTTTGATGCGCCAGATTCGCTGGCGAGCAAAAATGCTGAAGCTAAGGTGGCGTAAAATCTCAAATATGGTGGTTTTTTCATCCACATCCGCCACCAACACCTGGGCCTTGTGTTCCCCCATCCGTTTAACCAGGTACTCAACCAGTTCCGCAGTGCCATCTGGTTCGATGAATTTCTCGGGGGTTAGGAAAGTAAAATGAGCGTCCACTGCACCCTGCGTATGGCTGGCCTGGCCAATTAAACGAGAGCGCTGACCTGGCATTTCGTAGATCGCAGTATACACCCCCATTGCCTCAGAAATTGGCGCTAAGGCCGCTTTGACTGGCGCTAGCCCTTTGCCCTTGGTCAGCACAGAGGCACTGTCCAGGTAAACACCTTGTTTGCGGTAGCGGTACAGGTGCCTCAGGTCCAAAAACTCAAATGGTCGGATCATTCGATTATCGCCAGTTTACTTTTCCCTCGCTGTCCTTTGGTTTGCTGCCGGAGTTGTTTCCGATCAGGGTGAGGAAATATTGGTGGAAACGGTCGTCCTGATTTAGCTCAGGATGAAAGGAGGTGATCAGCAACTTTCCTTGCCGAGCAGCAACGATGGTGCCATCCTCCAACTGGGCAATTACTTCAACATTGTCCGCATTGATCGATTCGATCAGCGGCGCCCGGATAAAGATCGCACTGAATGATGGATTATCCTGCCCGAACTTTGCCAGAACAGGAACATTCATCTCGAGTTCAAAACTATTTACCTGCCGGCCAAAGGCGTTGCGCTGAATCGTGACATCCATCAATCCGAGCAAGGGCTGGTCTTGTTTAGCTTTGGTGGCATCTTTGGACAATAGAATTGCACCGGCGCAGGTTCCCCAGATTGGTTTGTCAGCGCCGAAGGCTCGCAGTGGTTCGATCAGGCCATATTCCTTGGCCAGCTTGCCGATCGTCGTCGATTCTCCACCCGGGATGATCAATCCATCCAAGCCTTCAAGCTCTGCGGGCAGGCGCACTTCACGGGCTTCAACGCCTAAATGCCGCAGCATATGGATGTGCTCTGCAAAATCTCCTTGTAATGCGAGGACGCCAATCTTGGGCATACCCCTACCAGCCGCGGTCAGCGATGCGCTGCTCTTCCGGGATATCGGTCACTTGGCGGCCGACCATCGGCTCGCCCAAGTTTCGGCTGACTTCAGCCAGGATCGAGGCATCCTTGTAATGCGTGGTGGCTTTGACAATCGCTGCTGCCCGTTTGGCCGGGTCACCGGATTTAAAGATCCCGGAGCCGACAAACACGCCATCTACCCCCAACTGCATCATCAGGGCAGCATCTGCGGGGGTGGCGATTCCTCCGGCGGCAAAATTGACCACCGGCAGGCGGCCGAGCTCTTTGGTCTGCCGCACCAGATCGTATGGGGCACCGATTTCTTTCGCATAGGTGAACAATTCTTCGTCTGCCATGGTTTGCAGTTGCCGGATCGAGCCCATTACCGATCGGGCATGACGCACCGCTTCCACCACATCCCCGGTGCCGGCTTCGCCTTTGGTGCGGATCATCGCCGCGCCTTCAGATATGCGGCGCAGTGCTTCACCCAGGTTGCGGCAGCCGCATACAAAGGGCACTTTAAAGCCGTGTTTATCAATATGGTGGGCCTCATCGGCTGGGGTGAGCACTTCAGATTCATCGATATAATCGACCCCGATCGCTTCCAGAATCTGTGCCTCAACGAAGTGACCGATGCGCACCTTGGCCATCACTGGAATGCTGACCGCATCCATAATGCCGTAGATCAGTTCAGGATCGCTCATGCGGGCTACCCCGCCATCGGCGCGGATATCTGCTGGGACGCGTTCCAGTGCCATAACCGCCACTGCCCCTGCATCTTCGGCGATTTTGGCGTGTTCCGCTGTGACCACGTCCATAATCACGCCCCCTTTAAGCATTTGTGCCAGCCCCGCCTTTACCTTGAAGCTGGCGACCTCTTTTTTACCGTTTCCTTCAGTCATATCAAACTCCACAACTGTAAAATTAACTTCTCTTAAACTGATTCTACCACGCGGCAGAGGCAGATTCAATTAGCGATTTATAAATATTTGGGTCTGGTAACCGCGGAAAAATGTTCCCTGTTGTCTGAGAATTCGAGGAGAAGTCTGGGCGTTGTATTGAGTTTCTCGCGCCATGGTTTTCAGCATCGTGGGAAGCATTGTTCCGTCAGAGATTTCATCCAACAAGAGAAACCAGGCGGTTAATAGAGGAGCAGTTTTATTCTGAGATGTCCTAGTCTGTTGATGCTAAATTACAAAATCTTCTTCCTGCCAGGCATCATCCACTGGTTCGTGCACTTTTTGGTGTGCGTGACTATTAAAGTGCGCTTCCAATTCTTTGACGCGTGATAAAAGGTCTATCAAGGTGCCCCCAACTACATCTGGCAGGGAGGAATGGTCTAAGTCTGGGGCATCTGTAGGAAGGTGTGGTTGAGCGCGTTTTACAATTTGGCCGGGGACCCCGACAACCACGGAGTTGTCGGGTACCGATCTCACCACAACTGCATTCGCCCCGATGCGGCTGTCAGCGCCGATGGTGATATTGCCGAGAATTTTTGCCCCTGCACCCAGTACGACCCGGTCGCCGATGGTTGGGTGGCGCTTGCCTTTTTCCAGTGAGGTGCCCCCTAAGGTCACCCCATGGTACATGGTCACATCATTGCCGACCTCGGCCGTCTCTCCAATCACCACACCCATTCCATGATCGATAAACACACCTGAACCAATCTTTGCCCCGGGGTGGATTTCGATTCCGGTAATCCCACGCGCTAATTGTGAGAGCCAGCGGGCAAGGAAGTTAATTTTATGTTTCCACAGCCAATGGGTGATGCGATGGAGCCAGATGGCATGCAGGCCGGAATAAACCAGCGCCACCTCCAACTTTGATCGAGCGGCTGGATCCCGCTCTAATACTGAAGCGATGTCACGCCGGATGCGTTTAAAATATCCTGATCTGCTTTCTGTTTTGTGGTCAATCGATATCGGATTAGTAGCCATAATCTTTCCTTCTGTAGCGGTGTTGATGCTGATGTTTCGAAGACCAGGATGGGTTGCTCGTCAAAGCACCAGCATCAATCACCTCATATAGGTTTAATCAATCTCTCAAATGTGCATAAAGTGGAGAGGAGAGGTAGCGCTCACCGAAGGAGGGGATGATCACAACGATCATTTTTCCTGCGTTTTCCTCTCTACGAGCGACCTGCAAGGCAGCCCAGGTGGCGGCCCCAGAGGAGATGCCGACCAGCAAACCTTCATCAGTGGCCATTCGGCGGGCGGTTTCCATCGCATCCTCGTCGGTCACGCGGATAACTTCGTCAAAGGATTCGGTGTTCAGGACTTTGGGGATAAATCCCGCACCGATTCCCTGGATTTTATGCGACCCTTTCTCTCCTCCGGAAAGCACAGGTGATGTATCCGGCTCGACCGCAACCGCCCTGAAAGTTGGTTTCCGTGCTTTCAGCACTTCGCTCACACCGGTTATCGTACCCCCCGTGCCGATTCCGGCCACCACGATATCTACCTGGCCGCCTGTATCCCGCCAAATTTCCTCAGCGGTGGTTTTACGGTGGATTTCTGGATTGGCGGGGTTTTCAAACTGCTGGGGCATGAAATATTTTTCTGGATCAGAAGATGTAATTTCGGCGGCGCGGTTAATTGCGCCCCGCATGCCTTCCGCGGCTGGCGTCAGGATCAATTCAGCCCCGAAGGCACGCAGCAGCATCCGGCGTTCCATGCTCATGCTGTCCGGCATGGTAAGAATGCACTTGTATCCCTTGGCAGCAGAGACCATCGCAAGGGCGATCCCTGTATTGCCGCTGGTCGGTTCAACGATCGTCATCCCGGATTTGAGTTTTCCAGCCTTTTCAGCGGCATCGACCATCGAAAATCCGATTCGGTCCTTGACGCTGTTTGCCGGATTGTAAAATTCTAATTTTGCTATTACCTGCGCGTCTAATCCCTTAGTGAGGCGGTTAAGGCGCACCAGCGGTGTATTGCCAATCAATTCCGTAACGTTTGACGCTATGTTCATTTATTATTCTCCTAAACAATTTATTAAAAGGTACATTAAATAATATGCGCCAACGGTTGAGAAATTTGTTTTTAAAAACAATAGACGGTATGCCGATACCTTGTGAGAATTATTCACAAGCGGAGTTCGCACACCGTCTCTGAGCCGTTGGCGCCGGTACTTTATTCAGAGGCGGTGGCTACGAACCCCGCCCTAAACACGAGCAATAGTTTTTGTTAATCATGGTGTCCTAATTCTATCGGATAGATCCGTTTTGTCAACCTAAACTTACCAAAAATAATGAAAAATTAACAAATCTGTAGCTGCAATCTGGTTCCCTGGATAGGTTCATTGAAATTGTTTAAATACAACCAACCTGCAAATCACGGGCTCCAGGTTGGTCAAATTTAAGTGAAATCTAGTTTCCGGTCTTTTTTCCTTATTGGAACTTAAGCCGTTTGACGGCGATGGTCAGGAATACGACCATCATCGCCAGCAAAATCCCAATCTCTGGCAAGATATCTACCAGGGAAGCATTTTCTGAGATCAATTGGTAATACGCTTCAATCGCATTGGTATGCGGCACGATCCTGGAAATAATTCCCATGGCA
>JARROY010000190.1:0-4905 GCA_037383445.1 Anaerolineales bacterium
ATTCAAAAAAACCACCGCCGGGTAGTCAAATCAAAGCACCCCATTATTAACCACTACGAAATCCAGTCTGCCCTCGACCAAATGGTTTACCCGCTGTACTTTTTGGATTACGTAACCTACAATCCAGCCGTCCCGGAATATGACCATTACCACCCTTACCAGCATGTTACCTTTCAATACTCGCTGGATGTCTTTCAAACACCCGAAGCCCAACCAATCCACCATGAATTTTTGGCGATGGGCGATGAAGACCCTGCCAAACCGCTGCTCGAACACCTCTTGCCTCGTATCGGCGCTCAAGGATCAGTCATTGTCTGGAACAAAAGTTTTGAGGCCGGACGCAACAAAGATATGGCCGGCCTCTATCCCGAATATGCCAGCCATCTAGAAAACATGAACGCCCGCATATTCGATCTGATGGAAATTTTCAGCAAGGGGAGTTTTATCCATCCCGACTTCCACGGAAGTGCATCGATTAAAAACGTTCTCCCAGTGATGGTCGAGGATCTAAACTATGAGGGGTTGCCAATCCCAAAAGGTGACGAAGCGATGGTGGCCTGGGTGGCCCTTACCCGCGGCCAGCTCTCTCCAGAAGAGATAGAGCAGACAAGGAAAGACTTGCTGCAATACTGCGCCCTGGATACTCTGGCCATGGTAAAAATTTGGCAGGCAGTCCGGCAACTTGTGAAATAATCAATACTTCCCAACTTTGAATCAAGTAAAAATCTATGTGATAAAAAATCGGGAGCATGATGCTCCCGATTTAATGTAAAAATTATTTGCCCGCTTGCTCTGCAGCTGTCAATGAGATTACCCCTGCTGCTGGAGTCTTTCAACCACGGCACGAATTTGCTGCACGGTGACCTTATTTTCCAGCACCAATTGGTCGAGTTGAGTCAGATTGACATCCAAGCTGGCCAGGTGATTGAGAATCTCGGTCAGGTCTGCGCCGCTGGGTGGGGGCGTTGGAGGTGGATCCACGGAACCTTCCTGATTAAAGAGGGTAAACAGCTCAGCTTTGGGCAAAGCGGTCATATTGAGGTCGATATTCGATGTGATATTGGGGAAACGCCCAGTATCCGTATACTGCCATGCGAACATCTTCCCGATCATATCGTTAGCCGCTACCGCATACTCGTTCTTGAAACCCTTGGGCAGACTCGGCTGATAATCCGGATTTAAGGGATCATTGTTACTGACAGCAACGTATTCCGGCTCCCAGACACTCATTCGCTGCGCCATCCACTCCGTGGTTGTGCTGGTCAGCCACACATCCGTCCACCAGGAACCGGAATATAGGATCACGTTCGCATAATTCTCCAAAAACAGGGTGACGATATCTTTGGCCATGTTCGAGACCACAGTTCGAGATAATCCCGCTGCCTGAAGCTGGGAGGCAGATTGTTCCATATCCAGGATCACGGTAACCACCTCCGCCTGATTTTCCGGAGGCAGCATATTGACCGCCGTTTGGAAATAATCCAGATTCGCCTGGACAATAGCGGTCCGGTTGCTGAGAGGAAGCGGTCGATCGAAACGGCAAAAATGGTAGGCGCCTGCCACCAATCCAGCCGCACGCGTGTTAGTAAAGTTCTGGACAAAACGAGAATCATAATGCCTTTCGGCTGCAAAGTCGTACTTCCCGTCTCTATCTGGCAGGTGATAGTTGTCCGAAGCCTTACTGATCACCATTCGATGCCCGGCATTGGCAAAAATTTGGATATCCAAATCACCCTTATGGTGGGAAATATCCGCGAACTGATAGAGTGCCATACTTATCTCCTTTATCATCTACTGGGGGGTTGATCTATGAGGAACTCAAGGATGAACCACAATGAAATCAATAATATGGATTGGTGTATACTGCCTAAACCTTCGACTCTAGTTTACCAGAAATTGCCCTATACCCGGTAGAACTGGCAGACGTATTTTGTTGACGATTATCATTTAAATTCCTAAAATGAAAGCAGCGACTCTTATCGCAATTGGATAATATAAAAATATGAGCAATCGAAGCAGACGAAGCCGAAGGCGTAAGTCGAGCAGCCCAGAATCGAAAATAAGATGGATCAAAATTTTGGTCATCTTATTTGTCTTGTTTCTCCCTTTTCAGGATGAAACTCTTTATTTTCTGGAATATGCCTGGGATCTGATCAAATTTAAGGGACAGATACCACCCGGTGTCGTTGACCCTACCCCTGCGCTCGGTTATTTTCTCAACCTATTTTTTGGCGTGATTATTTATCTCATATTTCTTTATTTATTCGCTTTCTTCCATGCTCAATTCCTGCTGCCGGTTTACGAGATGAGAGAACGCAGCCAGGTTTACGAGCACTTTTTACAGTTCTTGGGTGGAAAATACGGCCCCCTGATCTTTGTCCGGGATGGGCAGGAGATCTCCCATTTTGGAGAGCGGGAAAAAGAAGGCCCAGGTGTGATCCTCATCAACTCCAACAGCGCTGTCGTGGTGGGCAATAAGGTTCATGGACCGGGAATCGTGTTTACCGGAGATCGCAGGTTAAAATCAATCTTCGATCTGCGCAAACAAATCCGTTCCCAGGAAAATGTAACCGCCATCACCCGAGCTGGGATTGAGATCGAAACAGATATTTTTGTACAATTTTCCATCAGCGAGCCCCCCCAAGAAATCTTTGTGACCGAGATTAATCATCAGATCTACACTGTAGAATTTGACTCTGCCGGATTTGTGATAGAACTCTCTACCGGGCTTTTGGATGAAGAAGAAATCCGGGAAATCAGATTAATCCTCCCCAACCTGACTCAGGGCAATTACCAGAATGTACCCTTCGCAAATCTTCAGCAATATTCCGTCACCCGCTTTGTTCCAGGAAGAGTCCAAACTGTTTTCAACAACCAGCCAAGAGATCCACAAACCGGCAGGAAGATAGACTGGCGAGACCTGCCGCTGACCATTGCAATTGAAGAATTCCGCAATACCATCGTACGGTATCCTTTCGACGAACTTTTCATCAGGCAGGATGTACAAGCGCAGAGAAGAGCCGCGCAAACCGCTCAATACCCTCTTACCACCATCCGGAGGACATTTTCTTCTCGGATGCGTGAATCCGGTATGGTCGTCTTCAGCTATGTTCAACCTAAAAAAGGTACGCGCGTGAGAGTGGGTGACGCTCACACAAGCTTGGATTTTCATCCCCCGGTCGAACTCACCTCATCTCACCCACTTGGCCGGAGTGGAATTACAGTTTCCGATGTTGGGTTTGGAGAAATTGTGCCCACCAATGAAGAGGTTAAAAACCAAACTATCCAGAACCTTATCGCCCGTTGGAAATCAGAAGCATTCAGGACAGAGATTGGGTATGATGAGCAAGCCGCTCTTATTCGCAGCCGGGCAAAGGCCCAGGTTCAGCAAGACACAGTCTACGCACTGGCAGAATTTTTACAAAATACAGACCAGGTGAAAACTGCCATTATTTTACGCATTTTCCAGGCCTTGGAAGCAGCCACTGCCGATTCATCCAACCCGGATATGGTCTCCATGGTCAGTATGCTCAGCAATATGAGGAAGTGGTTCTCATGACACCGATACGCATTGTGTTTAAGAACACCCAATCAATCATAAGATTGGCCAGGAAATAAGGATATGGATTACTTCAGCAAACTTTTGAATCGAGATTTGAATGATCTGCTCTTTGAATTATGGTCTGATCATGGATTGTCTTATGTTGCTCGCTGGGTGGTAACACTGATGATCTTCGGAGTCAGCATTCTATTTTTCGGTGTTGCCCTTCAACGGCCCTGGTTTATCCTACTGATCGCCATCGCATTTTTTTACTCCTTTATCTCCGCGGCTCGCTACCTAAAAGACCTTTACGAACTTCCAGAATTGGGGTTGGCAATTGAATACCTGGCAGCCTGCTCTTACCTGCCAAACTTGCGCCCAAAAATCTTGATCACCAATGGAAAAATGATCATTGGGGAGGATGAAATTAACCTGGTCGACCGGATTGGTGGCCCAGGTATCGTGAGGGTAGATTCCAAAAACGTGGTTTTATTTGAGAAGCTTTACGGGTATTCCAATGTGTACGGGGAAGGGATACATGATATCCACCGCAATGAATTTATCCGGGATGTGCTCACCTTAGATGAACAGCACTGTCCTCTCGAGAAGGTGGAAGCGATAACAGTGGACGGGATTCGCGTCCGGGTCAATCAAATCCATGTGCGCTACCGGCTGCGGCAGCGGCTTCGCAATGCTCTAAAAAACCTTTCCGATAACCGCCTGGTCGCTGAGACAGGGCTGCTGTCGATGAACGATACTGTAAAAGGCATTATTGCCGGGGCGATCCAACGCTATATCAATCAGCACACGATCGACCAAATCATTACCCCAGAAGACTACGATGGGGATTCTCGACAAGCCTTGCGTGAAGAACTCATTGGGATAGAAGTGCGCAACCAGATGATGTCGATTGGCGTTGACCTGGTGGGGACCCCGCAATTAGGAGCTTTGGAATTTCCAGATACTTCTATCGACAAATACCGCCTTGGGAAATGGAAAGAAACCCAAAAAGGCGAAATTAAAGTCCTCGAAGCAGAGGGGAAAGCGTATGAGCTCTCCAGGCAGGATGCCGTTCGCTCCCAAACCCAGGTGGAAATGATCCGGGGAATATTGACTGCGCTCAAAGACCTGCAAATTGATGACACGCGTGACTTAGATGCCCTCATCCAATTCCGGACAGCTCAAATCCTGGATATGTGGTCAGGCTTGTATAATTCAGAAGCCAAGGATGACCCGTCTGTTCGAAATCTCTTGCGCCGCCGGGATAATAAGGATGAGGAGGAATAAAAAGTGACTTTTCCCAGGTCGATTTACAATTCAACCCAGCAAACCGAATTTGCTAAGGATTGGTTTTGGTATCTTGA
>JARROY010000191.1:0-4896 GCA_037383445.1 Anaerolineales bacterium
GGCTTTTACCAAATCTCGCCTAGCGCTCAAGAGAGCCGAGCAGGACGTTCAGGTGCAGCAGCAAAAGATTGAGAAGAATCAGAAAGCGCTTTACGGCGGTTCGGTGCGCAACCCCAAAGAACTGGAAGACTTACAAATGGAGTCCGGGGCGTTGGCCCGCTACTTAAATGTGCTGGAAGATCGCCAGTTGGAAGCGATGATCGCCTTTGAGGAAGCCGAAAGCGAGAACCAACAGGCAGAGCAAAACCTGGCCAAGGTTAAAAAGGAAGTCGCTGCTCAAAACATTGACCTGAGTGCTGAGCAGGAAAGCCTGCTGGTCAAGGTCGAGGATCTGGAAAAACAACGAAAGTCAGCCTTAGAAGATATTCAACCGGAATACTTGATCGATTACGAAAAACTGCGCAAAACCCGTTTTGGTGTGGCAGTGACTGGCGTGCGGGATGGCTCCTGTGCTGCCTGCGGGTCGGTTCTGACAGACTCCCAGGCTCAGGAAGCCCGATCGCCCAGCAAGGTGGTCCGCTGCGATACCTGCGGCAGGATCCTGCACTCATAGCCCATGGAAAATATACGAATCGACCAGCTCTCATTTTGGATTGGATTTGTCGAAGCAACCGTTTTCTGGTGGCTGTTCCGGCAGGCCCGTCCGGCGTTTAAGCTGGTGCGGCAGGCAATTGGCGAGCGGCTTGGTGCTGTCAGGCAGGGGCTCTCGGTCAGTGCTGAGCAGCGCTACCGCCAGGATGCGCTCAAAATGTACGGAGATGAGCATCTGACAGCCCCGCTGTTCTCCATCGACGAGATCGCTATTCAACCCAAACTGCTGGTCCCGCCTCCTCCAGTGATCCCGGGAGTGGTGTTGCCGCCGGAATCGATCACCGATATTGCGGTCCCTTATCTGCCGGACTACCCGGAGGTGGGTGGAGATTTCCAAGCGGATACCATTACGATTCCAAGGGCGATGTCGAAGGGTGGTAACCTGCTGCTGATGGGCAAACCGGGCAGCGGGCGCACCTTTACCCTTTCTTTGCTGGCGAGACAGACTGCCCAGCGCCACTCGGATGCCGGTCAGCTGGGGAACTTGATTCCGATCTATGTCCATGCGGGTGGGTTGGATCTGGACAAAAACGAGAAACCGATCGAAGCGCTGTACGATTATTTTTACGAGCGCGTTTCAATGATGATGGAAGCCTCTCTGAAGGACTTTTTCAAGACGGTGTTTGAGGCGAAGCTGGGCTTGATGCTGGTGGACGGGCTGGATGAACTTCCCAAAGAAGAGCAGAAAAACTTGGTCGCCCTGCTGCACAACCTGCAAAAAACTTTTCCCGGCAACCGCTATATCGTCGCTACCTCTGAGGATGACCTGTACTGCCAGGAAGCACTTAACCTGCATGCCTATGCATTGGCTGGTTGGAGTGACGAGCAGCGGTTCAGCTATATCAAGCAGTGGAGCGACCTGTGGACTGCCCATATCACCAGCCAGAGTTGGGCCAGCGAACTGCCCGAGATCTACGACCCGGTCATCCTCAATTCCTGGCTGATGGACGAGACCAAACACTCTTCCCCGTTTTTCATTGCGTTGAAGGTTTGGGCGGTATACGCTGGAGACCAGCGCGGACCAGGTGAAATTGAGGCGATGGAAGCGTATCTCAGCCGGATGTCGGTGGGAATCAAAAATGCCCGCCCCGCGCTGGAAAATTTAGCTGCCCAGAGCATCCTCAACCAGACTCCTTTCTTAGAGACCCGCAAGGCACGCAGTTATATCGCTGCTTTTGAGGAAGTGGTAACAGGCGAATTGAAGGCGATTGAGGTGGATGAGGAAGTTGAAGTATCTGTCCAGGAAGCGGTTTCCTCCGGTGGGGGTGGTGAAGATCTTGGATCAATCCTGGATGACGAAGACCTGGACAGCCTGCTGGATGAACTGGATGACCTGGATTTGGGGACAGCACCGGCCGCTGAATTGGAAGAAAGTCCCCAGGAAGAAGAAGTTGAGAAGGTCTCCGGCAAGCCGAGCGGGCGCATGCTGCTGCCGACCCTGACTGAGGCGGGTTTACTGGTCTCCCATCCCAATGGGCGCTATGGGTTTGGGCATCCGATCTTTGCCGGGTATCTATCCGGCGCTAACCTGACCAGTTCAGAGAGCCAGCACGCCCTCGGCCAGCAGAATAATTGGGCCGGCAAACATCTGGCCCAGCTGTTCCTCCCGGCGTACAGGGTAGATATGTCCCCCTTCCTGGCGGAGGCTGAAAAGCAGAGTGCTGCCGACCCAATTAAATCGCAGCTGGTGCGTGCCAGTCAATGGGTGCGGTATGCCCCGAAAACCGCTAACTGGCGCAATACATTCATGCGTTCGCTGGCTGGCACCCTGCAGGATGAAAGCCTGCCTCTGGGGCTGCGTGCCCGCCTGATGGCCAATCTGGCTTTCTCCGGTGAAGCCGGGATCGGTTCGCTGTTCAAGCAGATGCTCGACTCGAACAAGCATTCGGTCCGTTGGCTGGGAGTGCTGGGATGCGGCCTGGTGAGGAACCAGATGGCAGTGATCGACCTCGGTCTGATGTTGTACGATCCCTCGATCTTTGTCAGCCGGGCGGCCTGCCTATCCCTGGTGACGATCGGCACCACCCAGGCGCTGGAGATGGTGACTGCAGCTTTGCTGGAAGCCAATGATGAGGTCCGGCGGGCGGCGGCTGAAGCCCTGGCTCTCCACCCAGGTGAAGGACACCCTGTGCTGAAGGATGGGGTCAGTGTGGAGGATGTCCAGGTGCGGCGAGCGGTGGTCTTCGGTCTGGCAAGGGTCAAGGAAGATTGGGCGCAGGAGCTGCTCGCCCGCTTGCAGATCGAGGATGACCAGTGGGTGGTGCGCAACGCGGCTATCCAGACGATGGAAGATAAGAAATTAGCCGATATTTCGCTGCCGGAAGATCTGCCGCCGATCCATGAAATCCCGTGGCTGATCGCCTTTGCCGGTGAGAAGGGGATGGGGTTATCGCCGGGACAGGCGGGTTGGGACCTGCTGGTAGAAGCGCTCAAAGAAGGCACTGAAGAAATGAAGCTGGCAGCCATGTATATCTACCGCCGTAAACCGAGCGAGGCTTACAACGCGGTCGGCACTCTGCGCGGTATCATGAATGGACCGGAAGGGGAGATGCGCGAAGCGTCTTACTACACCTTGTGGCATCTGCGGGCGAACGGTGTTTCGCTGGTTGCCAATCCCTAAATTTGACCGAATAAAATAAGATTTTTCCTGTTTTGAGGATTTTGGCGGTATTTGTCGGCAAATTTGTTTAGATTACCCAAAATTTCTAACATAATTTTAATAAAATTACTACAAATAAGGTAAGATTTGTGCTATAATAATCATCAGATAGATAACTCCGTAGTGCACATCTCCTCCTTGTGCCGAGCTGCTCGCCATACCTCCTCGTGGCGGGCAGCTTACTTTAACCGGGTAGGGTGGAAATATTTGATTTTGAACGAATGATATAATCCGTTGAAATGACAATTAAAGATTATTTCCAGTTGCGCATTTTGCGACAAAGAAATTGAGAGTTCAAAACCCAATGGCAAAGAAAACTGTTCCAGATAAGAAATCAGAAATTATTGATGGCTATACCATTAAATACCATGCCAATGGAAAAACCAGATGGTCTAAGGGAAAAGTGGTGGATGGAAAACCACAAGGGTATTGGGAGTGGTATCGTCTTGATGGCACCCTAAAAAGATCGGGGTATTTTGAGCAGGGCGAACCGGTTGGGGAATGGACTACCTACGATCAAGATGGGAAGGTTTATAAAGTTACAAGAAAAAAGTAGTACACCCGTGGAATGACAATTTGAGGTTATATAGCATCGAGCCCCAAGTGATAAATACCTAACTCGTTTGGAAAGGATAGACGCGAATTTATAATCCCCATATTTAGGATAGTTCATCCCTCCAAGATTTGGAATGAAATGTCTCTATTGGAAAATTAATTTGTGTTCAGAGGGGCTAAAGACAGACAGTTATTCCTGCAGATTTACACTCCACACCTTAACGGGTGCTTCTTTCCCTTTGAGTGATAAATCTTTTGAATCATACCCTTCCATGGATAGCCCGGACATCTCCATCGTTCTTTTACCAATGAGGATTTCTCCGGCGGCCGATTCGCCGCTCAGACGAGCGGTTGTATTAACCGCATCTCCAAGAATGGTTATATCGTTGCGCCCACCTTCTACCCGCATAGATCCTACAAAGACCACGCCTGTATTGACCCCTACCCCTACTGGAACCCAGGGTGTTTTTCCTTTGCCATGCCCGGTGACTCTGAGAATTTCCTTGCCCGCATTGATGGCAGCCAAGGCGTGATTAGGTCCCGAGAACGCCGGAGCAAAGAATGCGGATAATCCATCGCCGTCGAATTTTTCGATCAGCCCGTACTGCGTGTATAGTGCTTTGGTTACCGCCTCATAAAATCGTTGGATCAGTTCACTAAATTCACGATTCTGCATTTTTTCTGCCAGAGGCGTTGAGCCGCGTATATCGGCAAATAGGATCGAAACCTCCAATTCAGTCCCGCCTGGATAGCGAGCAGCAAACCGCTCGCATATGTTGCAAATGTGAGGGTTCATGGGCGAGGGTTTTACCTCGAGCAGACGTTTCGAAATAAATCCGCCGATTCCAGCAAAGGGGATATAGCACATTTGGCAGCGCGGTTCAGTGGGTAAAGCGCGGAAGAGTGGTTTAAAGATTGGATGCTCAAACCAGGGGAGATGCATCCCTTTCAGCTTTGCACCCGAGGTCAGGTAAGTATGCCATACCTCTGAGATGATCTTGTCCTCTGGATTTTCAGGAATGGGATTCTCATCCATTCAAAAATTATAACATGGGTCTCACCTTCCGCCGTTAAGTTTGGATGAAGGTTGG
>JARROY010000192.1:0-11153 GCA_037383445.1 Anaerolineales bacterium
ACCCCGTAAACGATTCCGTGAATACCGAGACCCTTGCCAGTGAAATTGGCCAGACCCATGAAGGCCTTGCCCTCTGGAGCTAAATACCCGGCACCGAAGATCTGTCCCAGGTTGTACATCGATGGGGCCAGCGCCGGGAGGAGGAAATGCTGATTGGCCTGCAGACCGGCCATGACCAAACCGCTGATAGAAAAGATCATGATGGCGAACAGGTCCAGGCGCATCAACTCAATGGTGAGGGCTTTTTGCTCTGGAGGGAAGCCTTTAGCGATGACGTTTTCGACCAGCCAAGGAGCAAAAAGGGTGATGACCAAGGCAATCAGTCCGGTGGCGATAAATGCAAAATTAAGTATTCGAGCGAACAGGTCCCAGGCGGCTTTTCGCCCATTTCTTTCCATAAATTCGGAGAGGACAGGGATCATTGCCACCCCCAGCGCACCTCCTGAAATCAGCGAAGACAGCAGATCCGGGATGTTGTTGGCGGCATTGAAAACATCCAGTTCATATGTCAGCCCGAACAGACGGTTGACCATCGAGGCCCGGGTAAATCCTAAGATTTTGTCGATGCCAAAGAAGAAAGCCAGAATGAACGAGGAGCGCGCTAAATGTGACATACGTTTTCCTTTCCGAGCTCGAATTAATGATCTTGTCTAGATCGAATCCGGGAGATTTTTTCTAGCAGTGATTGCAACGAGTTTTTATTATTGGGTTTTATGGTTCCGGAGTAGCGGTGTCGGTCGGCGTTTCTGCTTGGGTTGGTGGAATGCCAAAACACTTATTTTTGGCGTCCTCAAATTTATTTAGGTCACTTTGGCTCAGCTGCACGTATTGGCTGGCTTCGCTGTATAGGTCATAGGCTTCGCACCATTTATCCTGTGTGTACCGGGAGCGAGCTTTGGCAAGTACCAGGAGATTGACTTCAACTTGGGCAGTAGCCAACCGGTCTTGGGCGGTAAAATAATTTGAATCGCTCAGGTAGGGGGCCGAGATGGCCAGCGGGCCGAAGTAATTGACGACTTGCTCCCAATCCACCTCCCAAAAGCTCATACCAGTGATGTATTTTGAAGCCCAATTGCGGAAATTTTGTGCCTCGACATCCAGCAGGCCAAACAGCTCTGCCCGGTTCAGGTCGAAAATCCCGCCTTCCAGGTTGCCTTCTTGCTGGATACGCTGCATGCCGCGATTGCGGTAAGCTACGTAATACATTCCATCGATTTCCACAGCTTTGTAATCGGGTACTTTTATCCTAAGGGAATCGAGCGTGTCCAGCAGGGCATCCCAATTTCTCTGGTCTCTTAGTGCAAGCGCCATGGCGAACAACTCTTCCTGGTCTCGGGTGTCGAGAGTAGGGGTGAGCGTAGCCGTAGGCCGTTCGGTAGGGGGTAGATTGCTCATGTTCATGGCGAGAATGACCTGGGTCAGTTGGTCTGCTGCGGCTTTGTTGTTCGGATCGATTTTAAGGATGTATTCGAAGTGCTGGCGGGCAACCTCGTACTGCTCACGGTCGAACGCGATCAGACCGAGTAAAAATTGGTCAGCCACCTCCGTGGAGACGATTTGGTCTTGATAGGCTTCTCGATCGTTGATGGCAGCCCAATATCCACCAAGGCTGCCCAAACCTCCCAAGATGATAATAGCCAGCAGCCCAAGGAGCACAATCCGAAGTATCCCTTTGCGGGGTGATCCTTCCGGGGGTTGGTCCTCGCCTGGCTCTCTTTCAAACTCGGAGATGGTATTTTCTTGTGTAATTTCCGTCTCATCACCAAAAGCTGGTTTTTCTGCTTGGGGTTGAGTCGGGACTGTTTCATCTAAATTTGGCATGCCGGATATTATACCTCAGAGATGTCTCTCTAGTTCAGTATTTTTGGTCGGTTGGTAAATATAAAAAAAGCCCTGAGTAGGGCTTTTTGAGCAGGATATTTGATTTTAAATTATTCCGTTTCCTCATCAATTGTTCTGAGCGCTTCTGCCAAGGCTTCAAACTCTTCTCGACAGGGGGGACACAAGGTCAGGTGGTGTTCAACAAGGGGTAAGACCTCTGCAGCTGATTTCCCCTCTCTGAGCATATCAACGTATTGGTCAACTTGCTCGTAACATTCACCACAAGTCATTTCTTCCTCTTGGGTGATGGACATCGTCCAAAGGACTTTTTTAAGAGTTGATGTATCGATCTTCATATTATGCCTTTTGCGTGGTGAGTGTGTGTAAAACTTTGACGATTGTTAGGCAGAAACTCTTACTGCTCGAACATGGCGAGTACTTCCTGGGCAGTTAATCCGGTTGAATCAAACAGCGACTGCTGTAATCTTTTCCGGGCATCATGGATTAATTTATAAAGGGCATTACGGTTGGTATCCATTTACGCGCAACCTGGTCGATCGGCATCCCACCTTGCAGAATGGCAACGATGGCGGTTCTTTGACGGTCGGTCAGTTCGGTTTCAATCAGATTGTAGACAACCTGAAGCATGTCGTTTTGGGATGCTTCTCTTTCGGGTGTAAATGAAGGATCGGTGAGGATTGCAGGGGTGTATTCATCTCCTTCGGAGGTCTCGGTAATATCTTGCAGGGAGATATCCTTCCATCTGCGGCGGCGAAGTTCGGTATAGGCAACATGGATGGCAATTTTTTGGGCCCAGGTGGTAAAACGGCTCTCACCTCTAAAAGTATCTATACTTTTGAGGATTTTTAGGAGAGCATCCTGGACAAAATCTTCAGTAATGGCATCAAGATCAGTATTGATCCGGTTGGAAAGCGAGGCACGCAGACCACGCAGCAGGATTACCCTCAGATCGCTGAGAGCTTTTTCATCTACTGGATCGCTGAGCTGCTCCAGCCATTCTTCGTTGGTTCTTTGGGACAAGCGTTTCACTCCTCTTTGGTATGATTTCGCATCTATCATACCTGATTCGCTCGATCTTTTACAGGTGTATTTGACGGAATTAAGAAAAAATTTATAAAGAGCTAATTTTGATCGAAAGAGTTTCCATTCAATCTGATAAAGCACAGAAGTGCTGATTTGAAATCACAGGTTGTTTTTTCTTGCCGCTTTTCTAATCCAGGTTGCTGGTACGGTGCTTGGTGGTTTTATCAAGATGGTCTAGATCGGTGTAAAAGGTCAATTCAACCTCAGCCAAGGTGATTTTATCCCCTGATTTAAGCGCTGCCGGCTCGCTGACCTCAATATCGTTTAAAAATGTGCCTGAGGTTGACTCCAGGTCTTGCAGGTAAAAGGTTTCGTTCTCGACAAAAATTTCAGCATGGTGTCGTGAGACGGCTTTGTTGGAGAGGACGAGATGGTTATCCAGATTTCTGCCGAGCTTGATCGGGACAGAATTTAATGTAAAAATGCGTGACTCGTACAAAATAAATGCTTTCATGTTTCCTGTCTCCTGTTTAATGTCAGTATTATAACTGATTTGATCGATCTCAAGTCTAGATTTATGGAACAATTCCTCCCTTGCATAATTCTACGGGCTGAGCTGGTACAGGGTAAACCGGTCCGTTTCCAGCACGATCGGCAGAGTAGCGAGTCTTTCTTTTAACATCGGCTGACGGGAAAGTTCTTTGTAATCGGATACGTAGAAATATGTGGCACCGACTGTGGTTTCCCACAACTGCTCTAATTGTTTGGTGGTGGAGCCCTGGAGTTCGAAATAATTTAAATCTCCCAAATGGGGCCAATGACGGGCATTGCGAAACGCATAGAAACGCAGGCTGGTTTCGTAATCGTCTGTCAGGGCGACCAACCCGCCTTTTGGGGCATTTTCCAGATAACTGTTGAGAGTTTCCATCTCCGCCGAAATGTTCCGGTAGTTGAACTGGTTGAGGAAACGGATGCTGGCAGCAGTGCCGTAGATAGCAAAACCAATTCCGATCAGAATGAGCAATCCGCTGGCGAGGCGGGAAGAATTTTTTCTTTGGGCAAAGGTTTGTAGAGCGGAAATCGCTGGTGCCAGGCTGACTGCTGTCAGTGGGACCATGGAGAGGTGGTAGTAATCATGGGTCATGATGTGGTAGGCAAACAGCATCCCGTAGACAAAATAGCCCACCCACCAGGCAAACAGCATCCACCGTACTGTTTTTTGTTTGGCGAGCACGATCCCGGCCATGGCCAAACCGAATGCCGGAAGGGTAAATTCGAGCATGATGCGCTTTCCCCAACTTTTATAGAGCAGCAGGTCTCCCCATAGTTCGGGGAAGAAACGCCCGCTGAATTGGGTCGCCAATCTGCCATCGATAAATAATCCCCAGTAATAATAAGCTGCCGAAGGTAGGGCAGCCAGCAGTAAGATGATCCAAAGCTGACGGTCTCGCAGAGACTGTTTGTATGATTGGGTCGAAAGGATGTAAGCAGCAAATGGAAAGATCAGGATGATGCCGGCGACGGATTTTACCAGAATGGCGAAGCCCGTGATCACTCCGGCGAAAACTGCCCAGGCGAGAGTCCTTTTTTTCTGCCAGGAATAGAACGCCCAGACTCCGATCACACTGGATGACACCATCATACCATCGGGAAGCAGGGTGCGGGAAAAGCGGACTCCGTAGGGTAGAAAGAGGTAATAGACCAGTGCCAGAACCCCACCCGCTGTGGAACTAATGTTTTCTGATAGGCGGAAAACCGCCCATCCTCCAGCAAGCCAGAAGGCAATGGATATCAGCCTGCCCAGCCAGGGGGCTTCAGCCCCTTTAACTCTATAGAGCAGGGCGGTGAGAAATTCCAAGATAGAGGGTTCGATGACACCCACGATCTCGGTCTGTTCGGCGGCGAATTCAGCTTTTTCTGGCGGGATGTCTGGGTTGGTGGGGTAGTAGAATCCCCGGGCGATGATGGCAGCCCGCAGCTGACGGGCGGGGTGCAGTTCAAGCGGTTCGTCGGTCAGGTCAAGGCCGCGGCGATAAATACCACCATCAGCGAAATTTTTATCAGCTTAGGTTTGGCGGTGAATTCCATTGGGAGGGATTATAGCATCGAGTGATGTGGGAGAGTAGGGGAGGGGGAAAGCGGGATTGGTAAAGACTTCTTTTTCCTTGAGATTTTTAGTTGGTTGAGTCGATACCACCCGATAAATGCGCTTGGGTTATGCGACCAGCATAGTACTCGGTTTAATTTGATTTATAAAACGTTTGGGATTCCCCAATCTCGGAATATCTATTTTTAATCAGGGATAAGACCTTTGTTGGCCGCATCGGGCAACCGGGAAAAATTAATTTACTTCTTACGAACTAAGGGTATAATGGGGTGGAAATTTTGCTAACTTTAATGGCGGTGCACTGATGACAGAATCACAAAACGAAAAAATCATGGAACTTACGCAGTCTGCGATCGATAAGATTGCCGAATTGATAGCGACCCGCGCCCAGGGACCTCAAGCCGTGCGCGTGCTCGTTCACTTGGGGGGTCCGGGCGGCGGTCAGAGCGAATTCAGATTCGTGGGACTGGATGAGAAAACCGAAGACGATACGGTACAGGATATGGGACCGTTCCAAATGTATCTTGACCCGCAAGCCGCCACATCGCTCAACGGGTCGAAGGTGGATTTCGACGAGAAAAAATATTCTACCGGCTTCCATATCGAGTATGAGAATCCCCTGGAAAGCTACTTAAAATCTCGCCGCAAGGATTGGGGGGATGATCCTGTGGCCAACCGCGTACAGCAGGTGGTAGACAACCAGATTAATCCAGGCGTTGCCGGACACGGCGGCTGGGTGGTGCTGCTGGATGTTAAGGACGATACAGCTTATATCGAGATGGGGGGCGGCTGCCGGGGATGTGCGATTTCACAAATGACCCTCAAGCAAGGGATTGAAAAAATTATCACCGAGCTACACAGAAGATCCTGCTGGTGCGGGGGCTTCCCCGTTCTAAGATAGAGACACTAGAGAAATCTCGATGAGTGATGGCTGGAAAACTTGTTTTGGGTTTGGCTTTTTAATCCTCGGTCTAACGCTGGCAGTGATCAGCCTCTTGGCAGGTGGGATTGGTGAATTGGTCACCTTTTTGGGTGGCGATGCGATGGGGATCAGCCTTCGGACGGGGTTATACATTGCAGTGGGGGTATTTGTGGTGCTTTTCCTGGCTGCGATCGGGTTCTTCATCAGCATCCGCAATTGGACATGGCTGCCAGCGATTGCCGGCGGGATTTATGCTGTGGTGCCGGATTTGATCCTGGGCCCGGAAGACGATGCGGCAGCAATTGCGGTTGGCGTTTTAGCCTCTGGTTTGCTGGCGTATCTAAAATCTCGCCATGAGCAGAAACAAGTTCAGCCGCGTGGTGAAGTTCCGCCCAAATTACCCAAGAACTAAGGTGGAAGTTCCAGCTATTTGTTAGGGATCCAATCCTTATGTTCAATGTAGGCAGGAACTGGGTTTCTTGTTTTCTCTCTCTCCATGATCCTTTCAGCCAACCACTGCGCCCATTCCATCCATGTTTCTCGTTTCAAATCCTGGCGTTCATCATGAGCAAATTGGCGAAGTTTCAGCCAGCAGGTGACAACGATCCCAGAAAAGAAATCTTCCAGCAATTCTAAACTGATCTCTTCCCTATACACGAGTGCCCCCAATCCCTCGAAGCTGGCAATGGCGAAATATAGATCATCGATTCCCTCACCAACCATTGATATGATTTGCTGTTTGGTTTGGTTATCGGGGAGTTGAGTGATGACGCGTATCCCCGCCATGAAATCTCGAGACTGGAATGTGTTTAACAATTCAAGGGCAGATTCGCGATCCCGAGAGATTCTGAAGTGACGTAGTTCGATCCCGGCAAAAACCAAACTGCTTACCACGGCGATGATAGACAAGATATCGACGATTATTGATAGGTCCATACTCCCTCCACTTTAAAACCGAATCTATTTAGATGGGTGTGAAGTCATATTGTGCAATGATTCCCAAATCTTATTCTGAGAGTCCTCTCTTAAGACTATTATACTCAGAACCCCCGTATGTAATCGAAAGTTATTTTCGGCAGGAACCTCTTGATAGAATTGATCTCAACTATTTAAGGGCATGTGTGCATCGAAATTCCTTGTCTTGAAGGAAATAACGTTTATAGGTATTCGCGCAGCTGTCGGGCTCGCATGGGGTGACGCAGGCGGCGCAGCGCTTTGCCTTCAATCTGCCGGATGCGTTCTCGAGTCAGGCCAAACTTTTCTCCAACTTCTTCCAGGGTATAGCTTTTCCCATTCTCCAGGCCAAAACGCAGCCGGAGGATGCGGGCTTCTCTCGGAGAGAGAGTTTCGAGAATCTCTTCCAGCTTTTCGCCGAGAAGTTTTTGAGAGGTTGCCTGGCTGGGAGTGGGGGTTTGCTCGTCTTCTACAAACATCCCGAGTTCGGCATCTTCATCATCTCCCACCGGGCTTTCCAGGGATAAGGGCAGCCAGGAAACCTGCAGCATCCATTGGACTTTGTCGATCGGTTGATCGAGGACTTCAGCCAGCTCTTCAACTTTCGGTGGGTGACCCAAGTCTTGTTCCAAACGGCGAGCAGCCTTGTACATCTGGCGGATGCGGTCGATCATGTGGACAGGGACGCGGATCGTGCGGCCTTGTTCTGCAATCGAGCGAGTAATCGTCTGCCGAATCCACCAGGTGGCATAGGTTGAGAAACGGTAGCCGCGGCGGTAGTCGTATTTTTTGACGGCTTTCATCAAGCCCAAGTTGCCTTCTTGAATCAGATCAAGGAAGGGGACTCCACGCCCGAGGTATTTTTTAGCGATACTGACCACCAGCCGGGTATTGGCTTTGATCAGGTGGTCGCGTGCATCTCGGCCCTCGAGGATGTATTCTTTGAGGCGGATTTTTTCTTCCTTGGGGGTATGACCGTTCAACTTGGCTAGTTTTCGCTCGGCTTTGATGCCGCGCTCGATCCGTTTTGCCAAGGAGACTTCCTGATCGGTATCCAGCAGGGGGACGCTGGACATTTCTTTCAGGTACAGGCCGACAGTATCGATAATGTCCCCGCGGATCATTTCCGAATTCGCAAGTTTGGAAAGGTGTTTCTTGCTGTGTCCGTTTTTCTTGACCTTGCGCAGGGCGACCGCCCGCGTTAGGGTCGCATCAGGTTGATTATCTTGGTCGTCGGAATCGGATAATTGCTCTTCAGTAACGTCCTCTTCCTCTTCTATGATAATCTCTTCCATGTAATGGAAGCGCAGACGTTCCATGTCCTGGTCATCTTTGGTGAAATGCTCGATAGGACGGTTGAGCTTCTCGTCGTCAAAGATCAGGGTGATTGTGTCCGCATCTGGTAGATTGTTTGCCGGGTAAGCCATAAGCATCCTCCATGAGGGCAGCTAGTGAGTTGGTTTACTCGTCATTTAGCAGGTCTTTAAGCTTTGCCATGCGTGGGTCGATGGCATCTGTTTCACAGTCGCACTGTCCGTGGTTAAGATTCTCGCCACAAATCGGACAGAGACCTGCACAATCGGGTTTACAAAGTGGTGCGGTTGGAGTATCCAACAGCAGATACTCACGAGATAAGTCTGTAATGTCGATGTAGCCATCTTCAGGTACAATCAGACCAGACTCAGTCTCGGTACGATGATCAAAGGCGTACAATTCAGTAAACTGCGAATCGATGTGCGTCAGCGTGGCATCCAGGCACCGTGTGCATTCGGTGGCGATTACCGCGCTGAGGTGTGCTTCCAGCAAGATCCCTTTTTGGGTGCGGCTGAAAGTCACTTCGCCTTTGAAATCCTTGGCAGTCAAGTCGTCCCCGAACTCGTAGAAGGGGAACTCAAAAGAGAGAGTTTTGACGTAGCCGGGCGTCTCGTGGATTATGAACCCGACATTGAATCTGAGCGGATTGTGTGGTTTGCTCATTGAAAGACTCTCTTGAGAACTCGCCTTGAATGCGCTACTATTGTGAAAGGACTAAAATGATTGACATCTGCTGTGGTGAAGCTCATTTTTGCAAAACTTTTTATTAAAGTTGAAAATATTATAACAAAATTTGCAAAACGGGTCAATCATTCAATGGACTAACTTTACATAATATACTATGGTATATTAGTCCTATTTTTTACACTGATTAACGTTGCAATTTTCGTGCCAGTTCGCAAATTTAAGTGCAAATTCGTAAGGAATTTCAAGATATTATGAACAGGGATCATTATGCCAAAAAAATTGAAAAAGACATTACTTCTTGCAACAAATAATGCAGGAAAGCTGCGGGAACTGCGCCAATTGCTCAGTGAGCTGTCGGGTGTGCAGCTGCTGTCCCCACAAGAGATCGGGCTTGAGCTGGAGGTAAGGGAAACCGGCAGCACTTATGCCGAAAATGCCTCCCTCAAAGCTGCTGCTTTTGCCAAACGATCTGGACTGATCGTGATCGCGGATGACAGTGGTCTTGAGGTGGATGCGTTGGGAGGGGCGCCTGGAATCCGGTCGGCGCGCTATTCACCTCTACCTGGCGCAACGGACTCCGACCGCCGAGCACTCCTGTTGGAAAACCTTGGAGGGCATCCCAGACCATGGACGGCAAGATTCCGCGCCTGGGTAGCGATTGCGGTTCCCGGAGAAGCAATCCGCCAGGTGGAGGGGATTTGTGAGGGGGAGATCATCCCAGAAGAACGCGGGGAGAACGGCTTCGGGTACGACCCTATCTTTTGGATCCCGCTTAAGGGGCGCACGATGGCAGAATTGACAGATGATGAAAAAAATGCCATCAGCCATCGTGGGAATGCCGTTCGTGAAGCGTTACCCATATTGGAGGAGATGTTTGAGGAGAGGTAGTTGAAACTTGTCCTAAAAGCGTTATAATGATTTAAAGTAGATTATTAATAGAACCATTCTCCACTCGGTTACAATCGTCAATCAGTATGTTTGCTAAATTTTTAGGGAGGTTTGATATGGCACAGGCAGGAATTCATGCATTACTTGGCGCGGTATTGCGCACTACAACCCAAAAACGGGAATCCCTTCTGCTGGGAGTGATCTTGGGGAATCTGCTTCCTGATTTGGATAATCTGGCAGTGGCGATTGCCACTCTGTCCGGGAACTCTGTGGAAGGTCTGCACCGCACCTTCAGCCATAGTTTGATTACCACAGCGGTGATCTTCGGGGTGTTTTATCTGGCTGGACGGGCAGCAAAAAAGCCGGCCTTGATCAATTTGGGTGCCGGTCTGGGAATTGGAATGGTGATGCATATCGTCATCGATCTGCTGGTTTGGTTTGATGGGGTCGAGATCCTTTGGCCGCTGCCTTCCTGGGTAAATATATGGGAAGGCGTGAGTCCGCCCCAGTGGTGGAGCGACCTGATGATGCCGATTGAATTTCTTTTTATGGCTGGCTTTATCATCCTGTTGGGGAACTGGGCACGGAAGACAGATACCAATCTAGCTTATTTAAAGGTGCTGCGGATTTGGGCAGTAATCTTGGTTGGATTATTTATCGTTTTTACAGCCCTGGTCTATACCTTGGAGTCTGGGTTTTTGGTACCGTTTGGGGCAGTCTACTTGGTGGCGCTGGGTTTGGTGATTGGTGTGACCATCCGGATGAGAAAAACAATTGGAAGTGTAAATTGACCGTAATGAGAAACTAACCCCTCAAGAACCATGAAAATAACTACCTGGAATGTGAATGGGTTGAGAGCATTACTGCGCAAAGGTGCCTGGAATTGGGTGGAGGAATTCCACCCCGATGTAGTGTGCCTGCAGGAGATCAAAGCCAGACCCGACCAGCTGACCAATTCGCAGCACACTTTATTCGAGCCCTACCAAGCGGTCTGGAATCCGGCTGAGCGCCCTGGTTACAGTGGGGTGCTGACGCTGACAAACGAAAAGGAGATTGCATCGACTTTAGGTTTGGGAATTGAACATTTTGATCTTGAAGGCCGCGTGATCCAGACCCATTTTCAGGATTTCACCCTGTTTAATATTTACTTTCCAAACGGAGGCCGAGACCACAGCCGGGTACCGTTCAAACTCGATTTTTATGCTGCTCTGTTGGAGATGTGTGACGAGATGCATGAAAATGGGAAGCAGGTGATGATCTGCGGGGATATCAACACCGCTCACCAGGAGATAGACCTTAAGAATCACAAGACCAACCACAATACCACCGGGTTTTTACCCGAGGAACGGGCTTGGATCACCAAATATTTGGAGCATGGGTTTAAAGACGCTTTCCGGGAGCTGTATCCCGAAAAGG
>JARROY010000193.1:0-6309 GCA_037383445.1 Anaerolineales bacterium
ACCACCCGCAAGGTGATCAAGGAAGAGACCCTCAACTCCATGAAGGCCATTTGGGCCAAACCCAAAGACGAGGGTTCAGTTCCAGCGCCTGCAGGAGAGCTTTCTCCGCTTCCAGTTCGTTGCCCAAAAAGCTGTATGCCCAACCCAACTCGGCGAGAGCTTGCGGGTTCTGGTCATTCAACAGCAGCGCATTCTCGGCACTGGTTTTGGCCTCGTCGTATTCTCCGACCAAGATTTCTGTGTGAGCTAACTTTACATATAATCCGGGAAGATTAGGCAGACCAGAACTGACAAAGATCGCCTGTTTGTAGGTATCCACCGCCTGGTGCAGGTTGCCTTCGTCCACCAGCCGGTCTGCTTCCAACTCAAGTGATTCGGGGATTGGGGTCGGGGTTGGGGTAGGCACCTGGGCAATCGGAAGTTCTTCCATCACGTACTGGTCGAAATACCAGACCAGCCCGATTAAAACCAAGATCAACACCACGATGGCCGGGTTCGTCCGGCGCTGGCGGCGCTGTTTATCCATTCGCCATTTACTGCCTTTGAGATACATAGCTCTTTATCTTAACGCGGCGGTATGTAATCGTCAAGCACGATTATCCCACGTTTTGCCTATGAATATGAGAATTTTACGCTTCCAAAAGTCTTAGATGCGTCTTAGGAGGGAGGTTCTTACCCTGAAAAAAGGGATGGCCTTTGCGGTGAACTTGTAGTGTACAATACCTGTATGCGATTTGATGTTTTTACCCTTTTCCCGGAAATGTTCTCCGCCTATCTCGATGAGAGTATCCTCAAGCGGGCTCGTGACGGTGGTTTATTAGAAGTTGCACTTCATAATATCCGCGACTATACCACCGACAAACACCATACCACCGATGATGAACCGTATGGCGGCGGCGGCGGGATGGTGATGAAGCCAGAACCGATCTTTGCCGCGGTAGATAGTGTTTTGGGGTCGCCCCCGTCCTGCCCCGTGATCTTGCTTACGCCGCAGGGACGTTTGTTCACCCAGCAAGTGGCGGTTGAGTTAGCCGAATCAGCGCATTTGGCGCTGCTCTGCGGCCGTTATGAGGGTGTGGATGAGCGCGTGCGCCAGCACCTTGTGACGGATGAGATCAGCCTGGGGGATTTTGTGCTCACGGGCGGTGAGCTGCCCGCATTGGCAATTATCGATGCCGTTGCACGCCTGATTCCTGGCGTGCTTGGTGATCCGGAAGCCTCGCAAAAAGACTCGCATGCCAGCGGTCTGCTCGAGTACCCGCACTACACCCGTCCCCCGGAGTTCCGTGGTTGGGAGGTGCCGGAAGTGCTGCGCTCTGGCAACCATGCCGAGATCGAACGCTGGCGCCAGGAGCAAGCCCTTAAGCGCACCCAGGAGCGCCGCCCCGATTTGCTGAAGGATGACGATCCCGGGGAATAAAGCCCAAACCTGCTCATTGAGGAGCAGAGGGTGACCGTTTTTCATTTCGTTTTTATTGTAGTGGCGGTTTTTTCTATCTATAATTCAGACCAAGAGCTAATCCTTACAGCACCGACCCTCATTCTAAGAGTTTAAGAGACATCCTGTGGTGATGGCAAAGTTGATCAGGTTGTGATGGTTATTGTAGCAGGAGACAGCGTTTTCCCCTGCACCCCTCGCCGGGAGTGTGGCCCCCCAGACCGACCAAAGAGGTTAATAGGGCAGGATACTGAATGCGGGAGGGCCGATCTGGTCTTTCAGCTTTTTTTGCTACCCACATTAATGATCTGCAAAATGATTACTTTTTGATAGCTTTAGCAAACAACCCTTGTGTTTGCTAAAAAGGGTAGCAAAATGAATGATTCAGTGCTAACCGAAAGGCAAAAATTAATTTTAGGCTTGATAGTCCAGGAGTATGTGGAAAAAGGCAAGCCGGTCAGTTCCACGCGCCTGGTGGAAGATTTTGATCTGGATATGAGTTCTGCGACCGTGCGTAATGAGATGGTAGTTCTCGAAGAGTACAGCTATCTGCGTAAAACGCATGATACCGCCGGACGTGAACCGACCGAAGATGCCTACCGCTTTTTTGTACGCGAGCTGATGCAGCGTCCGGAATTACCCGTCTCGCTGCGACACACGATTTCGCACCAGTTTTACCAGGCCCGCTACGATACCGCCCAATGGATGCGGTTGGCAGCCTCTGTGTTGGCCCACCAATCAAATGCGGCCTCCATCGTTACAGCTCCGCAATCCGATCAGCCGCGTTTTAAACACCTGCAGCTGATCTCGACCACTGGGCGTCAGGTGTTGATGGTGATGGTCATGATTGGGGGCCGGGTCAGCCAGCAGATGTTGGTGCTGGGCGAACCGGTCACTCAGGAACAGCTGACCCAATCAGCCAACCAGCTCAATGCCTTGCTGAATGGCAAAACGGGCCAGGAACTTTCCACAACGTCCCAACCAGATTTAGACACCCTCAGCAGGGATATGTATAAGCTCGTTGTGGACGAACTTCGCCGGGCGGATTCCGCTTTGACCGGTGAGGTTTACCATGATGGCTGGACCAATATGCTTGCCGAACCTGGTTTTGAGGAAGTCGAATCGGCTCGACGGGCTTTGCGAGTTTTGGAAGAACGCCCCCGTCTGGAAAACCTGCTTTCTCAAACGGTGATGAAAACGGAAGTCGGCGGAGTCCAGGTGTTGATCGGAGGGGAAGGCACTTGGGAAGAGCTCAGCCACAGTTCTCTCGTGCTGGCACGCTATGGTGTGCCGGAACTGGCCACCGGAATTTTAGGCGTGTTAGGACCGATCCGTATGCCTTATGGTCATACTATCTCTACTGTAAATTTCGTCGCCGGGCTGCTCAGCAATCTGGTCGGTGAAACGATGAGTGATGAACCTCTGGAGGGCACAGATTAATTCTGCCCTGACCAGAATATTAGGAAGGATTATGAGTAAAGAAAAGAAATCAAAGAAAGAAGAAACTCTAGAGCCAGAAGTTATCGACGAAGTCCCGGAAGAAGCGATAGAGGCTGAAACCGGCACCGAAGAAGAAGAAATTTCGGTGGAGGAACTTCGTCAATTACTGAAGGAAGCGGAAGAACAGTCAGTCAAAAACCTGGATGGCTGGCAGCGCTCTCAGGCGGAATTTATCAATTACCGCAAACGTATTGAACGAGATCAGGCTCGAATGTACGAGGATGCGGCCGCCCGGGTGATTAAGAGCTTCCTGCCGGCAATAGATGACCTGAAGCGTGCTTTGCAAAACGCTCCCGCGGAAGGCGAAGCAGGTGAATGGGCAAAAGGCATCGAATTGGTCTACCGCAAGATGCAGAATATTCTGGAATCTGAAGGTGTGACGATGATGGATGTAGACGGGGAGATTTTTGACCCCAATTTACATGAAGCGATTTCACAAACCGAGAGCCCAGATCATGAGAGTGGGCAGATTATCGAAGTAATTCAACAAGGCTATATGATCGGGGACCGTGTTCTGCGCGCTGCCCTGGTACGGGTAGCCAGTTAACTTGGAGGTAGATAAATTATGGCAAAGATCATTGGAATTGACTTAGGAACCACCAACAGTGTTGTCGCCGTTATGGAAGGCGGAGAACCGGTAGTCATCCCTTCCTCAGAAGGCGAACGCCTGGTTCCATCGGTAGTAGCAATCAACAAGAATGGTGAAAGACTGGTCGGCCGTACGGCTCGCAACCAGGCTGTCATCAACCCCGAGAATACTATCTTCTCGATCAAACGCTTCATGGGCCGCAAATATGATGACCCGGAAACCCAGCATTCGATTGCTCATGTCCCTTACAAGGTGGCTAAAGCGTCCAACGGCGATGTCCGCGTGGTGCTTGGCGGCAAAGAATACTCCCCCCCGGAGATCTCCGCCATGATCCTGGGCAAGCTCAAAGCGGATGCCGAAGCTTATTTAGGTGAAGCGGTAACCCAGGCTGTGATCACTGTCCCGGCTTACTTTAATGACAGCCAGCGTAATGCCACCAAAGATGCTGGCAAGATTGCCGGACTGGAAGTGCTGCGGATCATCAACGAGCCGACAGCCTCCTCTCTGGCCTACGGCTTAGATAAGAAAGCCAACGAGATCATCGCCGTTTACGACCTGGGCGGCGGCACCTACGATATTTCCATCCTGGATGTGGGTGAGGGTGTCTTCCAGGTGCGTTCGACCAGCGGTGATACCTTCCTCGGTGGTGACGACTTTGACCAGGCGGTCATCGATTATTTGGCAGACGAATTCAAAAAGAATGAAGGCATCGATCTGCGCAAGGACCGCCAGGCGCTGCAGCGCCTCAAAGAAGCGTCTGAAAAAGCCAAAATTGAACTTTCCACGATGATGCAGGCTGAGATCAATCTGCCTTATATCACGGCAGATGCCTCTGGTCCGAAACACCTTGTCACCAACCTGAGCCGCGCCAAGCTGGAACAGCTGACCGACGATCTGGTCAAGCGCACCCTTGGACCGATGCGCCAGGCATTGAACGACGCTGACCTAAAAGCCGAGCAGATTGACGAAGTCGTCTTGGTCGGTGGAATGACCCGTATGCCCGCCGTGCAGGAAGCCGTTCGCAGCATGTTTAACAAAGAACCGCATAAAGGTGTCAACCCGGATGAGGTCGTGTCTGTTGGCGCTGCCATCCAGGCAGGTGTGCTGGGTGGGGATGTGAAAGACATCCTCCTGTTAGATGTTACCCCGCTGACCCTTTCGATCGAGACCCTCGGCAGCGTAGCGACTCCATTGATCGAGCGCAATACCACCATTCCGACTCGCAAGAGCCAGATCTTTTCAACTGCCAGTGATAATCAATCTCAGGTTGAAATCCATGTTTTGCAGGGCGAACGCCCCATGGCAGCTGATAATAAATCCCTTGGCAAGTTCCAGCTGGATGGGATTCCGCCCGCGCCGCGCGGTATCCCGCAGATCGAAGTGACCTTCGACATTGATGCCAATGGTATCCTTAAGGTGACTGCCCAAGACAAAGCTACCGGGCGCAGCCAGCATATTACCATTACGGCCTCTTCCGGCTTGTCGGACGACGAAGTGGAAAAAATGACCAAAGATGCCGAAGCACATGCCGCTGAAGATGCCAAGCGCAAAGGTTTGATTGAAGCCCGCAATAATGCTGACAGCGCCATGTACACCGCTGAAAAAGCGCTCAAAGACCTTGAAGACAAGCTGGACGATGCCACCAAGCAGAAGGTCAAAGAAGGTGTGCAGAAAGTCCGCGGTGTGGTCGAAAGTGATGATACCGACCAGATAAGGAGCGCGACGGAAGAACTGATGGAATCGGTTCAGGCAATGGGCGCGGCAGCGTACCAGCAAGGGGGGCAGCCCGGCATGGGTGAAGCCCCTGATGCTGAAGCTGAAGATACGACTTCTTCTGATGAAGGTGAAGATGTTGTTGATGGCGAATTTACTGAAGAAGAATAATTATCCTTACCATTAACCAATCGCTGGGAGCAGAATCGCTGCCTGCTCCCAGCATCTTGAGAATGATTTTATGAGCCAACAAGATTACTACGAAACCCTGGGCGTTCCGAAAGGGGCTGGTCAAGACGAGATCAAATCCGCTTTCCGAAGATTAGCCCGCCAATATCACCCAGACGTCAGCGATGCCCCGGATGCCGAAGAACGCTTCAAAGAAATCAATGAAGCGTATGCAGTCTTATCCGATGAAGAAAAACGGGCAGCTTACGACCGTTACGGGCATGCTGGCCTGAACGGATTCGGCGGCGCACCAGATTTCAGCAATCTGGATATCGAAGACATCCTCAACATGTTTGGTTTTGGAATGGGGTTTGATTTTGGCCGCAGGAGAAGCGGAGGCGGCAACCGGCCGCGCCGCGGTGCGGATTTGCAGTATAACCTTGTGCTGGAGTTCGAAGAAGCGGTCTTCGGGGTGGAAAAAGAAGTCGAGTTCACTCGCGATGAAATTTGTTCGCGCTGCCAGGGGAGCAAGGCTGAACCGGGGAATTCTCCGGTACGCTGTAAGACCTGCGGCGGCCAGGGAGAGGTGCGCCAATCCCGCCAAACCTTGTTTGGCTCTATGGTGCAGGTGACCACCTGCCCGACTTGTGGTGGGTCTGGTCAAATCGTGGAAACGCCCTGCTCGCAGTGCAATGGGCGCGGTATCGAGCGCAAAAGCCGCCGTAAAACCGTCCAAATTCCAGGCGGGGTAGATACCGGTACCCGCATTCGCCTGAGCAGCGAGGGGCAACCCGGGGCTAACGGTGGACCCTCCGGCGACCTGTATCTGAGCATTCGGGTCAACAAGCATAAATTCTTCCAGCGGCGGGAGTATGATATTCTGCTTAATCTGGATATCAAT
>JARROY010000194.1:0-8720 GCA_037383445.1 Anaerolineales bacterium
GCCAATTTCTAATGGAGCGAGCACCGTAATCCCGGCAGCACTCGAATCGGTTAATCTGGTCGTTGCTAATTATCAAATCAATCCACAAGATTACATTCCAGTTTTTTCGACCATAGAATACTGGTACAACATCAAGTTTCAGGACGGGTCGCAAAAGCAAAGCCCAAAAGAACGATTCATTTATCAGGACAACCGGTTCGAATGGGAGCATGTCCAATTTGATGATAACTATCAAATCTACTGGACCGAAGGAAATCTCGCCTTTGGACAGGCTGTTTATGATTCCATCCAACAATCGATTGACAGCTATTCCAAATATCTGGATCTTCCTACGCCAGATACATTATATGTCTATATCTACCGAAATGATTCCCAACTTCAAATGGCGCTTAATATCACCAATGCCCGGTGGATCGCGGGACATGCCAACCCCGCTGAAAATATAATCGTGACTTCAATCCCTACCGGAACCGGGGACCTTCTAGATATCAAAAGGCAAATCCCCCACGAGCTCACCCATATCCGGCTGTATTACTACCTAGAAGAAAATTACGCTAATCTCCCCGCCTGGTACAACGAAGGGCTTGCTTCCCTTGCTGAACTTTATTATTTACCAGAATATCGCGAAATTCTGGACGCCGCCTGGAAGAACGATAACTTAATCCCTATGAGCAACCTCTGCTCCACTTTCCCTTCGGAGCCAAATTTGGCTGGTCTGGCCTACGCCCAAGCGGAATCTTTTGTTCGTTTTCTGTACAATCAATATGGGAAGGATGGTTTACAGCGATTATTAGATGCCTATAAACAAGGGCATACCTGTTCAAACAGCTTACAGGAAGCTTTCAATCTCGATTTGGATGAACTTCAAAAGGAATGGTATCAAGACACGTTTAACTCATCCATCTTACCCCAATCCCTGAATACTGCCGTCACATGGATCATTCTGCTCCTGGTGATATTCATATCACCCACTCTATTAATTGTGTTTAGTACGCGGAGAAAGTAATTAACCAAAGGAGGCTAGTATGAGCGATGGAACAAGTCACAGGCTGCATGCGATTATCCATGGCCGTGTTCAAGGCGTCGGTTATCGTGCTTTCGCGATCCGTTCTGCTCAGCAAATTGGTCTCACTGGCTGGGTCCGTAACCGCTACAATGGCACCGTAGAAACTGTAGCGGAAGGAGATCGAACTCAATTAGAAAACTATCTCAAGGTTCTTCAACGAGGACCAGTCTCCTCCAATGTGACCAAAATTGATGAGGAATGGTCAGCCGCCACGATGGAATTTGATCAGTTCAAAATAAAAATGACGGTTTAGACTCCGTCAATGACACATATTTTTTACTCCCCACCCCGGTAAATCAGAATTCTCGCTCCCTCACCTTTTTCACAATTTCCGTTAACATTCCCGCCTCATCCCGCCAAACCATTCCATCATACCCGTGGGCAGCAGACACCACCTGGCAAAATGCTGCCCCAATTCCTGGAAATTCCCTTAATGCTCGCCAATACTTGACGTATTCATGTCCTTTGACAAGCGGGGTGGCCTGTCTGTTTACGTTCCCAAACTCTGTGATGAAGATAAGTTTTGCCGGAAACCGCTCACGGATCGCTTTAAAATACATCCCCCCTTCTACCTTGTTCATTTCAACTTCATTGACCCAAAAACAATTCACGCCAAGCCCATCTGCTTGTATCATCGCCGAATCGGCACCGTCTAAGAAGACGTTAGCATCCATTCTCTGTCCAGATACTTGCCCACCGGGAGATATCCCGGGAAATCCTAATTTCACCCCGGAAAATTCCACCCAAAGCTTCTCGGCAACCGAAAGCCACCAATCTCCAAACTCCTCGCCAGATCTCCAGGATGTACGCCAGCCATTTTGCTGCAGGTTCGGAGCCTGTTGAATTTCGAACAGTCTCACACCATTCCGGTATAACCGATCAATCTCAAGACGCATTCCCTCCAGCCAGACTTTAGGTGATACCGGTTCAGATGTTTTCCCAAAAGAAAGTCTGGCCAATAAAAAGATATCGGGTACCAATTTTTTCAACCGGGTGATCTCATGGGAAGAGGTTTTTGCGTTTATCCTGACAGCTTCAATACGCGCTTTATCGATGACAGCATAATCCGCCTCCTGCATCTCCCCATCCATCCGGCTGGCGAGTCCGACCAAGCACGAGCGCGCCCATGGGTATCGGCGGTCCGGAATACGGCCGTTATTTATTCCAAGAGCTTCCAGAACGTCCGCTTCCTGATGTTTGTAGACCAGGAAAGGAGTGGGATCGATAATATCTCGCGGATAATCTGTTTCCCCTTTCGCGGTTGCCTGATCTTTTTTCAATGTAAGATGGAGGTTCTGTCCCACAGAATTGCCAGTCGAATCTGCACGGCCAATCAGCTGCCTGGCTTTTACCTGATCGCCAACTTTTACTAAGACCTGACCGAGATGAGCATAGACCGTCCGGTATCCCTGGCTATGCTGGATCCGGATATGGGTACCGTAATGATGGTTTGATTCTCCCTCTTCGATAAAATAAACCTGACCTGCTGCGCATGCATATACATTAGAACCATGCGGCGCTCTGAGATCGATACCCTCATGCCCTGGGAGACCATACCGGCTGTAAATTTCAGGATGAGCCCCAAAAGATTGCACCACTGCCGGATAATCTGTCGGCCAGAACAGGTAAAACCTGTCTGAGGGGTATTTTGGGAGAACCTCACCACCAATTTTTCGTCCAAAAAGTTTCCCGTAGCGAAGGCCCTTTGCTATTCTTTGATCTAAAATTTGGGATAATTTAGCCTGATTTTCTGCGATAATCGGGTCGATATTCAAGTCAGGGAACTGCTGTATCAGCCATTGAACAATATTCCCTTCATTAGGATAGCCATTGGCAGCAACTACCACACTTACCAACTTGTACGTTCCCGCCTTTTTGGGGTCTGATGTAATTCCAGTTTCAACATGAAGGGCAAATTTTTGGGCTGCTTTGACCCATTTGAAATAGTCGATCCTTGGCAGTAATAAGATATGATTTTCAGCCATGGTAGCTCCCAGGGGCTAAAACCCCAAACCTTTCTCCTTCAAAGATATATATCTTCCCTGTCCGATGATCAGATGGTCCAACACCTCGATCAGGAGGATTTTTCCAGCCTTAACCAATTCTTTGGTAATGGATATATCTTCCGGGCTTGGAGAAGGATCTCCACTTGGATGGTTATGTACAACAATTAGACTGGCGGCATTTCTCCGAACTGCAGGAGTAAAAACCTCTCCAACTCGAACAACAGATGAATTTAACGACCCGCGATAGACTTCATTGATCTCAATGACATGATTACGCGTATCAAGTAAAATCACCCTGAGATGTTCCTTTTCGAGGGCCTGCATTTCATATCGAACCAGGTCTGCAGCGTCATCTGGACTGCTAATCGCCATACGTTCTTCTGGTGCTTCAAGGGTTAAACGTCTCCCTAGTTCAATGGCAGCTTTTATCGCCGCTACCTTTGCTTTTCCGACACCGTGCACTTGGACAACCTCCGAAAAGGAAGCACGATGCAATCCTCGAAGCCCGCCAAATTGTTGCAGCAACCGCTGCCCGACCTGAACCGCGTTTTCACCTTCGATGCCCACCCGCAATAGGATCGCAATCAGTTCAGCATTGGTTAATGCCTGAGGTCCTAAGTGGGCTAACCGCTCCCTAGGACGCTCGGAAACATCTAAATCCATGATCCGGTAGGTGGGTTTTTCGTCAATCATCCAGACTCCCTCCAGTTTTGGGGCATATCCCCACTATACATGATTTTCAATCGTTTTGCAGGTAAAATTACTTGAGATATTCACTAAATCTAGACCCTGAAAAGGGTACCGCGTCTTTATTGACACCCCTATCATCCCGCGTTATAGTGCCTAAATATGGGATGCAGATTTGACCGATTGCTGAATCCAGCCTTACCTACCTTTACCCCCACAGTAAACGTCCCACCTACTCCAACAATACCTCCCACCCCTACACCGATCCCTACACCTGAACCGGGAGTAAGAATTAAAAGCGGAGACATGGCTTTTTTCAATGGCGATTGGGATTTAGCCCTGAGGGAATATGCCCAAGCTCTGGAAAATACTACCGAGAACGAAGTCAAATCAGCGGCACTTTTGGGGCTTGGCCGAACATATTTAAAAAATAACCAACTCAACGCGGCTTTAGAAACACTTAATACTGGAATCCTCACCTATCCCGATTCTCCACACCGGGCTCTGATGTTTTTCGCACTCGCTCAAACTCACGAAGCCCTCAACCAACCGCTTGAAGATCAGTGCGTATCAAAGTTATTTAGATCTCAGGTCAGGGTTGGTAGACCATTATATATTTGAAAAAATGGGAGAAAATTATCTCGAAACCGAAAGCTACCAGCCGGCCATCGATGCATTTATCAATGCTCTGAACGCACCTTCTATTGGAGACACCTCCTACATTAACCTCAAAATTGCAGACGCATATTTGGCTCTAAATGACCTGAATACTGCCCTCATTACCTACGAGGATATCTACAACCGGACAGCCAATGATTATATTAAAGCCGAAGCCAAACGCAAAATCGGGGATATCCAGGTCAGCCTTGGGAACACCGAAGATGGGTACCTAGCCTATCATGAAGTCGTTGAAAACTACCCGTTAGCGTACGATGCCTATCTATCTTTGACTACTCTGCTCGATGCTGGTGAGTCCGTCAGCGAACTTGATCGCGGGTTGATCAACTACTTTGTAGGTCAATACGGGTTGGCGGTTGATGCCTTTACCCGTTACCTACGAGCATTCCCAGATAATCATTCCGATACCGCACACTTTTATATGGGATTGTCTTATCAAAAATTAGGCGAACACGCTAAATCTATAGAAGCATGGCAGGAAATCGTTGATGAGCATATCAATGAAAGATACTGGGCCGCTGCCTTCGATGAAATTGCGACTGCGATGTTCGTTTACCAAGAAAAACCCGAAGACGCGATCAAAGTCTATCTGGATTTCGTCGACCGGTCTCCTTTAGACGAAAAAGCCCCCGAGTTTTTATATTATGCCGCCAGAATCGCCGAACGATCTCAAGACCTAAGAACTGCAGCCCGATTGTGGGAACGAGCTGGAACCCAATTTTCCACTTCCAGTTGGTCGTACGATAGCCTCTTCCAAACCGGGATTACCCGCTACCGGATGGGAGAATTTGAAAATGGGATCAGCGCATTCCAGAGTTCTTTAGGCGTAGCTGCCAATTCCGGCAACGAGGCTGCGGCTTATTTTTGGATCGGGAAATGCTACCAAGGCCTTGGCAATCTAGACGCAGCGCAGGATTCCTGGCTCCAAGCGAGCACGAATGACCCCACCGGATATTACAGCGAGCGCGCAAAAGATGTTCTGGACAACAAAGCCCCATTCGCACCAGCCGCACAATATTCCATCAACTACAGCTTGGACATAGAACGTACAGAGGCTGTTGCCTGGATGCACACCACCTTCAACATCCCCCAGGAAGTAAACCTGAATGATGTCTCGCCAATATTTTCCGATCCGCGCATGGTACGGGGGGCAGAGCTGTGGAATCTTGGGCTATACGAAATTGCCCGTCTAGAGTTTGAAAGCTACCGGCAAGATATCTCTCTAGATGCAGCCAAGACGTTCCTCCTGACAAATTACCTGGTAGACCTGGGATTGTATCGATCGGCGATTTTGGCAGCCAGGCAGGTGCTGGATTTGGCGGGAATGGATGACGCCACCACCTTTAATGCTCCAATTTATTTCAATCACGTTCGTTTTGGCCTGTACTACAAAGACATTGTCCTCGATGCCGCGGATGAAACTGGGATTGATCCTTTGTTCCTTTTCAGTTTATTAAGGCAGGAAAGTCTTTTTGAGGGGTTTGTGACGTCGACCGCCGGGGCACGTGGTCTTATGCAGATGATCCCTTCCACCGGGGAGGAAATTGCACGCCAGATGAATTGGCCTCCCAATTATTCCGACCGTGATCTATACCGACCGTATGTGAATATCCGTCTCGGTGCAAATTATTTAGACCGGCAAATCAATGCTTTCGGCGGCGATATCTACCAGGCTCTGGCTGCCTATAATGGTGGCGCTGGCAACACCCTCAAATGGATTCCACTCGCTAATCAAGACCAAGATCTATTTGTAGAGGTGATCAGATTCTCCGAAACCCGCAACTACATTAAATACATTTATGAAATCTTCGATATTTACCGCAACCTATATGAAGTAAAATAAAATACAATACAGGTAAAAATAAAGCCCAGATAATTTCATCTGGGCTTTTTCTCTAAATAAAGAGCTTACTCCTGTCCTTCTATGGCTGGGGCCTGCTCAACTTGTGGTCCAGTCTCTAAAGACCAGAGATAGATATTATCAAAGCGATCACTGGGATTGTACAAAGGTCCTAACTGCACCCCGCGCACCTGCTGGTCGATCGGATAGTTATACACCCCGAAAAATAACGGTAAAGCCGGCAGTTCTCGGGAGAAATGGATTTGGAAATTACGGTACAGCCGGGTGCGTTCATAATGGTTGGGAGTGACGCGTGCCCTTTCAAGATATTCGCTGGCTCGACGGTCATCCCATTGAGAATAATTTTGCCCATTGGTAATCATCGCCTGGTGCCAAAAAGGGTATGGATCTGGATCGGGAGAATTATATAAAGCTAACTCCACCAACGCCGCCTCATAATTCCTCGGTTCGAGATAATCACGTACCAGAACATCCGGGGCTACAGCAATCAAATTCGCCTGCACGCCGATCTCGGCCCAATAATCTCGAATCATCTCAGCTAAGGCTGTAAACCGCGCCTCATCCGGATAGACCAGATCAAAACTGAGCAGTTCGCCATCTTTTTCGCGGACCAGGCTGTTTTCGGAAACCAAACCATATCCATTTGCGCGTAAGGTTTTAATCGAATCCTCTGGACTGTAATCATACTTCTCAACCTCTGGAAAATACGCCCAAGACCCAACCATAATCGGCGTATTAGCGATAATCGCCTGTCCATCAAGCACTTTATCGATCATCCAATCTCGGTTTAGGGCAGTCAGCAGCGATTGCCGAACTGGAACCTCTTTGAAAAAATCCGGTCCATCTTCACCGAGGTTAAGCAGCACCATGGTTAGCTCAGGAACCCGGACTGAATAGATATTTAAATTCCTTTCAGCCAGCACCTCGTCGAGCAGTTCCGGTGAAACCGACCCAATTCCTAGAATCTCACCTTGCTGGTAGGCATCCAAGGCATCTTCGGTACTCTCAAAATACCGGAAAATAACCTGCTGGATAAGCGGTTGACCCATATAATAGTCTTCAAATGCTTCCAGCACCACATCGCTAATTTCGCCATCCTTGGTCTGGATGTCAACTACTTTGTATGGGCCAGAGCCAACCGGAAGTAAATTAGACGGGTCATTAATAATCTCCTGGGGAGTTTTTCCCTCGAATATATGACGGGGAAGGATGCCAAAGGATAGATAATCCATAAATGGAGCAAAAGGTTCTGGCAGCTTGAATTGCATATGTAATGCATCAAATGCGGTCACTTCTACAGAATTCCACAACGCCCGAACATCTTCAGGGAGCGGCATCTCTCCATTTCTCATCAAATCGATGGTGAAGAGGACATCGGCGGTCGTTACAGGCTTTCCATCATGCCAGAGAGCATTTTGACGCAGCTGGACATTGAAAATGTCCCCGATCACGGAAACACCAAATGATTCTGCCAGTTCAGGCTGGGGATTTCCCCACGAGTCAAAACGGATCATCCGGCTATAGATCAACCGGTCTACGTCCTGGTCTACCTGGTTATATTCATCTAAAAGGGGATTAAAACGGACAGGCTTTCCAATTAAACCTTCAACATAGACCCCACCAGCAGTGGCTGGTTCAATCGCCTGAGTTAAAGTCTCTCCCACTTGGGTTTGGTTCAGCAAGAGCAGCGTGACCGCTGCCAGAGCGATGATAGCGATTAGTATCTGCCATCTTAGGTTTTTCATAATTCAATCTTACCGCGCTTGTGATTGTTTTGAAATAGTAAAAAGGGCGCTCACAGGAATCCTGCAAGCAACCCTTTTATTACATTATCTCGTACTTTTCAATTTATCCAGTTACACCAACGGTGATAATTGCCAAGACAAAAAAGATCACGCTGAGTACAATGGTGGCATTGAACAGGGTCTTTTCAATTCCACGGCGTGCAGAAAACACACCTCCTGTGTCGGCACCTACGAGTCCACCAAGCCCACCGCCTTTGCTCTGCAAGACCACACTTACAATCAGCGCAATTGACGTTATAATCAATGCAATGTCTAAAAAGGTTTCCATTCCTTGCTCCTATTCATAAATCAAATTAGCCATCTCATTGGTCAATTTGATAAATCCTTGCGAATTTTGATCCATATCAAACAGGCGGATTATACCTTTTACTAGACTGTTTTGTCAAACTAACCACAGAAGAAAACTTAAGCCTTATGAATGAAATCACTGTAAATCTCCATATGCACACGACCTATTCTGATGGGACAGGTACCCATGAAGAACTAGCCCAGGCAGCCATCAATGCGGGACTAGATGCGATCATTGTTACCGATCACAATATCTGGGTAGAAGGCGTAGAAAAATACTACCACATGGGGGAGAATAAAGTCCTCGTCTTGGTAGGAGAAGAGGTTCA
>JARROY010000195.1:0-8687 GCA_037383445.1 Anaerolineales bacterium
GCTTCAGCGATGGCCTGAATGACGTGCTTGCTTGAAATGATTGGAGCCAGCGGCACGAAGAAGACCTGGTTTTTAAATTCATCTCGCAGATCGTTTGCAGCTTGCAGGGCGAGGCGTGTTTTGCCGATACCACCAGTTCCTGTCAGCGTGAGCAACCGTGTCTCATCCATAAGGCGGCGGATCTCAGCTAACTCCTCAGCCCGGCCGATAAACGGCGTGGATTCAGCAGGCAGGGTATGCGGCAACTTAGAATCGGCTTTTCTATCCGGGTCTAACAAGCCCAGTTCTTTTGCGCGCTCCACTGCCTGCCGACGGTTCTTTGCATACAACTTGTCGAGGATTTTCCCCACATGACTCTTAACTGTGTTTTCAGTCAGATGGAGGCGATCCCCAATCTCACGGTTGGTCAGACGCTTGGCAAGTAGGGCTAATACTTCCTGTTCACGCCAGGTCAGATCTTCGAAAGGCATTTCAGCAGGGGAGAGTTCTTGGTCATTCACACCAGCCACCTTGCAGATCATATTTCATACTTACCATTTTCATCTGAATTATATCAGACCCGATCTATCTACTTTTTTCATACTAAAAGAGTGAAGACAATCTACCTTTGTCAGTTTATAGTGAAAGCACGTTTTCAGAAAAATATTATTGTAAAGGAGACATGAAATGACGACGCTTTTTGTACACCACAAAGTTGAGGATTACGCAGTATGGCGCAAGGTTTTCGACGATTTAACTCCAATCCGGACGAGTTACGGAGCTATAGGTCAACGGGTCTTTCAATCACCGGACGATCCGAATGAAGTGACTATTTTCACTGAATTCAAGACCATCGACCAGGCGGAGTCCTACGCCGCATCTGATGACCTTAAGGAAGGGATGAAAAACGCGGGCGTCGCCTCGCAGCCAGAGGTGATGTTCCTTGTCGAGGTCTAACAACCCTGGCCAGATCAAAATGAACGGTGTCTCACTCAAGGCGCCGTTCCTGAATGACCCAAATTTCCCAACACTCACTATTTTCGTCTAGAAGCCAAGTTTGGATTCATCAATCTGCCCTCAATTGGAGGTGCTGTTATGCAAAACATCTTAACCAACCTATCATCAAGGGAATCAGTCAAAGCTGCGACAAAAGCCAATTGGGAAGAGTACCATTATCATCTGGGAGTTTCACCAAGCGCTGAGCTGTTTTATGGCCCCTACCTGAACTGGCTTTTGACAAGCCTGCCGGACCATTTCATGAATTTGGTCGTGTGCACTCAGTTGCCTTCCGAAGGGGTCGATGATCTCATTGAAAGTGCCCTGTCTCACTTCAGGTCAATGAAGGTTAGAAAGCTTTCCTGGCTGGTTTATGAAGATGTCCCAGCAGAAGAGTTAAATAGAGTCCTTCTTGATCATGGGCTGACCTATCGCGAATCTTTTGCAACTGAGATGGCGGTGGATCTATCCTCGTTACAGGAAGACCTGCCCACAATTCCTGGTCTGAGAATTGTCCCAGTGGTAGGGGGAGACACACTCAGAAATTGGGTCCACGTTGCAAGTATTGGTTTTAGAATTAATGAAGAGTTTGAGAAGGATTGGTACGATTTATCCATAGAGTCGATTTTTGAACCTCAATTTCGCACATATCTTGCCCTTTTAAATGGAAAACCAGTTGGCACATCTCAGTTATTTCTCTCTGAGGGCGTGGCAGGCATCTATAATGTTACTTGTCTTCCAGAGGAGCGCGGCCAAGGTATTGGATCAGCCATCACATTGGCTCCACTGCTGGAAGCGCGACAGATGGGATATCGAATTGGTATCCTGCAGGCGTCCAAACGGGGTTACAGCGTATATCGCCGTCTGGGATTTCAAGACCTTGGCAATTTGAGTGTTTATCTCTGGGAAAACGACCGGGACTTAATCGAAGCCGAAAAACGCCCTCCAGATTTATGGATGGCTAATCGCGCTCCTGCAGCGTGAGGGTTGCCAGGGTCATTACCACCAGACCGAACAGCACCAGCTGGCCGAGGATATCCAGCACATCTCCCAGCACTCCTCCCGCGATCAGATGCTGGATGATCTCGTTGGCATAGAACAGTGGAGAGACATAGGCAAACAACTGCACCCATTCGGGCAGCTTTTCTACCGGCAGGATCACCCCGGAGATGATCATTGAGATCAGCACCAGTGGGATGAAGGGGATTACCTGCCCCTCGTTGCGGGCAAAGTTGGAAACAAAAATGCCGATCTCCAGGCTGATTGCCGAAAGCAGCCAGAAGACAAGATACAGCGCCGCCAGTTTCTCGAACGAGTAAGAAAGCTCGAACAGCCAGTTCAGTTCCAGCAAGACGAGCAGACTCTGCACCGATGCCAGGATCGAATAAGAAATTAGGTATCCCAGGATGACATCGACCTGGTTGTAGCCGCTGATGAACATGCGCGGCAGGGTGCCGGCGGTGCGCTCCCGGACGACCACGATGGCGGTTAAGATAAAGGTAATAAAATGGATAATAAACGCCCCATACGGGATGACATACACCGTTGGATCAAAGAAGGGGCCAACCAGCACATCCAGCACCACGTTGATAAAGTAGATGATGACCAACGGGAAAATGATCGAAAAGCCCAAGAAGCGGCGGTCTTCCCGGATTTGGCTCAATGAGCGGCCAGCAACGGCCAGGATTCGTTCGACGCTGATGATCATTTATCGCTCCCTGCCGTGTCGTTCTCTGATTGCTTGACCAGCCGTAGCATCACCTGTTCCAGCGATTCTTCTTCGATCTCGATGCGCTTAATGGCGGCATCCAGTCCATGTTGGTGCAGCAGGTTAGGCAGCGCTTCTGGATATCCCTGTACGGCATGTTCCTCCACCTGCTCTCCATGCCACACCCGCACTACCGCCCGGTTCTCCCACAGCAGTTGGCGGGGGGTATTGTTAGCGAGTACATTGCCCAGATGCAGGATAGCAAGCTGGTGACAGTGCATGGCGTCATCCATCTGGTGGGTGCTGATGATCACTGTAGTGCCGTCTTCAGCCAACTGGCGGAAATGCTGCCAAAACATCTCGCGCAGTTTGGGGTCGATCCCTGAGGTCGGTTCATCCAGAAAGAGCACTTTGGGTTTATTCACCAGGGCACAGGCCAGCGAAACACGTTGGCGCATCCCCCCTGAGAAAGTATGCACCGGATGATTGGCCCGCTCGCTCAGCCCGACAAACGCAATTACTTCCTCTACATTTTTCTCCAGATTGCCGGTGTGGTGACCGCGGCCAAAAAAGCGGATGTTTTCGCGCGGGGAAAGGTCGTCGTAGAGTGCCGGGGTTTGAGGCATGTAACCGATCTCGCGGCGCATCTGGCGTTTCTCTTTGACCGGGTCGTAGCCAAGCACGTTCAGCTGACCTTCACTCGATTTGATTGCCCCCACCAGCAGGCGGATCAGAGTGGTCTTACCCGCGCCGTTGGGTCCTAACAGACCAAACACCTGGCCGGGAGTCACCTTAAGGTCGACTCCCTGCAGGGCCTTGACCGCCCCGAAATTCTTTTTCACACCTTGAACATTTATTGCATCGTCCATCCGGAGCATCCTTTGTTCAAAAGTACAATTGATTCGAGTATAGCACTATTTGTTTCAGGTGCAAAAAAAGTGCGGCATTGCCGCACTTCTCTTAGATTGGAAAATAATTATCCACTAACCTCTAATAACGCCCGAAGCGCTGTTCCTTCCACACATCGGCTTCGTTGTGGTAGCCAGCCTGTTCCCAGAATCCGGGCTTGTCGGTGGCGCGGAATTCCAGGCTGCGAAGCCATTTAGCGCCTTTCCATAAATAAGGGGTCGGCAGGTCTTCTCGCTCGGGGATGTAGCCGACCACGCCGCGCAGCGGGTAGCCGTGGTCTGGGGTGATAGGTTCGCCGTTGAAGTGAGTGGCCAACAGGAAGTTCTCCGCCAGCACGACTTCCAACGGCAGATTGACAGTGAAGCCATATTCCGCATGCTGTACAACGTACTGGCGGGGTTAAAGGATGGCACCGGGCCGTAATGCAGCACGGGAAATTTTTGGGTCAGGGATTGGCCGGGGGGCAGACGTCCCTCCTGCTGCATGCGTTTTTCTTCTTCTCGACGGTCGGAAATATTTCTAAACATGGTCACTCCAGTTGTTTTGAGTTCAGCTTTTTACCATCGGGTATTGTACTAGTTTGTCGCTTTCTGCTCCAGGGTTCTTTCTATTAAAGAGATTACAAAACCATTAAGTGTTTTCAGATGCTTTATTCACCCTATAGCTAATCCGCTACTTCATTTATTAACCACCGATCCTCTCAACCACCATCGTATAAAAAGGCTGAGTGATCGGTTCGACCAATTGACTAGATGACCGATTGGCAAGTTGACTAAACCTTACAGAGAGAAGCTTTCTCCTGGCTCCAGGACATGCGGGGTGGCATCCGTCTCTTCTGCCACCCGTTTGGCCCAGGCGTGTGGGTCTTGTTCGATGACCGGCCAGGTGTTGTAGTGGCAGGGAATCACGTGCTTGGGGCGCAGCAGATTGACAGCAATCAGCGCATCATCCGGGCCCATTGTGAAGTTGTCACCGATCGGGATGACCGCCAGGTCCAGACCTTCATCCCCGATATAGTGCATTCCGCCGAACATGCCGGTATCGCAGGCGATGTAGATCTTCTGATCGTCTTTAGTGGTCAGCAGCATCCCAGCCGGGTTGCCGCCGCTTGAGCCGTCCGGCATACCGGAGCCGTGGAAGGCGATTGTAAACTTTAGGTAGCCAAAAGGGTGGTGGTAGCCGCCGCCAATGTGCTGGGCATGCACTTTAACACCCCGCTTGCCCAGCCAGCCGCAGATCTCGGCATTGGCGATCACCAGCGCGCCAGTGCGCTTGGAAATCTCAACCGTGTCCCCAACATGGTCGCCGTGCCCATGGCTGACGAAAATGTAATCAGCCTCGGCTTCATCGGCGCTGATCGCGGCAGCAGGATTGTTGGTAAAGAATGGGTCCACCAGCAGTTTTGTCCCGTTAGTTTCGATCAGATGGACACCGTGCCCCAAGAATGTATATTTTGTTGTCATTATTCAACCTCCTAGTTCTGGATTAAGTATAGACTTATTATTCAATGACTGTCAAACAGTCTCCCCCATGGTTAGAGGGGCTACAATGGGTGGTGCTTGTTTGGGAATGGGATAAAATAGAAGAAGGATAGTAATTTTTAGAAGAAGGGAGTACCCCATATGGACTATATGAATCTTGGTAAAACCGGCCTGAAAGTTTCCCGCATCTGTCTCGGGATGATGAGCTACGGCACCTCCAAGTGGCGTGACTGGGTGCTGGATGAAGAAGACAGCCGGCCTTTCATAAAAAGAGCGCTCGAATTGGGGATCAACTTCTTCGATACGGCTGACATGTACTCGCGCGGTGTCAGTGAGGAAGTTACTGGCCGGGCATTAAAGGATTTCGCCAAACGCGAGGAGATTGTGCTGGCTACCAAGGTCTTCTTCCCCACCAGCGATAAGCCCAATATGGGCGGTCTCTCCCGTAAGCACATCATGCAGGCGGTTGAAGATTCGCTGCGCCGCCTGGGAACTGATTATATCGACCTCTACCAAATTCACCGCTATGACTACAACACCCCTCTCGAAGAGACCCTCGAAGCGCTGCATGATTTGGTGCGATCCGGTAGGGTGCGCTATATCGGGGCTTCCAGTATGTTTGCTTACCAGTTTGCCAAGTCGCTTTATCTGGCCGATCTGCGTGGCTGGACACGCTTCGTCTCGATGCAGAACCACTATAATTTGGTTTACCGCGAGGAAGAACGTGAGATGATTAAACTCTGCCAAGAAGAGGGGATCGGCATGATCCCCTGGAGCCCGATGGCGCGCGGCTTTTTGGCTGGTAACCGCACCCAGGACAAAAGCGGCCCCACCAAGCGTGCCAAAAGCGATGGCTACGCTCACAACATGTATTACCGCCAAAGCGATTTCGAAGTGCTGTGGGCTACGGAATCCATGGCCGCCCAAAAAGGCACATCTCCCGCACAGTTGTCTTTAGCCTGGTTGCTGCACAAGCCTGGGGTGGTTGCCCCGATCATTGGGGCCACCAAGATGCCCCACCTCGAGCAAGCCGTCCAGGCTTTAGAAATCACCCTCAGCCCAGAGGAGATTAAGCTACTGGAAACCCCTTATGTCCCGCATCCTGTCCTGGGGCACAGCTAATATATAGGAAAAACGACCCTCTAAATTAAAGGGCATCCATTGGTACAATACTTGTACTGGAGATTAGAATAAGGAGCAAGCATGTTCCAGGAAATTCCTAAAGCAATCTTGGATCGAATGCATGAGCTAGAAGAGATTGATACCCGAGATCGGCAGGATGGTACGCCGCATCTCAAGCGCATGCGCCAAATCCCTCCAGAAACTGGCCGTATGTTGGCTTTTCTGGCAGCCTCCGCGCCGACAGAGGGCGCCTGGTTGGAAATTGGTACCAGCGCCGGATATTCGGCTCTGTGGCTCAGCCTTGCGGCGCGCTACCGCAGCAAAACCTTAATCACCTTTGAACTGCTGCCGGAAAAAGTAGAACTCGCCCGCGAAACATTCAAGAAAGCTAAACTCGGTGATCTGGTCGAGCTCAAGCATGGTGATGCCCGCGGGCATCTCAGCGATTATGCTGAAGTGGCGTTTTGCTTTGTGGATTGTGAGAAAGAAATGTACCTGGAAATTTTCGAGCGAGTCTCTCAAAATATTGTTGAAGATGGCTTGTTGATATTTGATAATGTGATCAGCCATCAAGAAAAATTAACCGATTTTCTTGCAGCCATTGCCACCGACACCAACTTCGACCAGGTAACTCTGCCGGTTGGCAAAGGTTTATTGGTCTGCCGAAAAATTATGGGTTAAAAAATTTTGGTTAGGAGATATTTTGACAGAAAAAACATTAACCGTAGTCATTCCGATGGCAGGGTATGGAACCCGCCTTCGACCCCATACCTGGAGCAAACCCAAGCCCTTGGTTCAGATTGCCGGGAAAACCGTTCTGGACCATGTGCTTGATATTATTTCTACAGCTACAAATTTGGAGAACTGCCGTCTGGCACTGATTGTAGGCTATCTCGGCGATCAGATCAAAACCCACATGGCCAATCACTATCCTTCCGTAGAGACAAGCTTCTATGTCCAGGAGGAAATGCTCGGCCAGACTCATGCCATCGCCATGGCGCGTGAGGTAATCCAAGGACCAACCCTGATCTTATTCTCCGATACCATCGTTCAAGACGACCTGTCATTTTTGCTCGACCCGGCTCAGCAAGAAGATGGGGTTGTTTGGGTCAAGAAGGTAAACGACCCGCGCCGTTTTGGCGTAGTGGATACGGGAGAGGATGGTTATATCCAGGATATTATTGAAAAACCAAGCAGCATGGAGAATGACCTCGCGGTGGTTGGCTATTATTACTTTGCCCGTGGTGAGGACCTCATGTCAGCCATCGATCACCAACTCAATCAAAAAATGATTAACAAAGGGGAATACTATATCGCAGACGCCATGAAGCTGATGATCGATAGGGGAGCAAAGTTATTGCCAAAACAAGTTGGCGTGTGGCTGGATGCCGGTGTTCCCGATACTGTGCTGGAGACCAACCGCTACTTGCTGGAAAACAAGCTTTCGAACGCCATAGAAGTTAGGATCCCTGATGATGTTGAACTCATCCCACCAGTGTATATTCATCCCACAGCCCAGATCCGCAAGTCGAAGATCGGCCCGCATGTATCAGTTGGTTCTGGATGCCGGGTGGAAGACAGCCAGATTGACAACTCGATCATTGAGACTGGAGCGGTAATCAACTCCTCGCGCCTCAGTGGGGCGTTGGTGGGAGAGCGCGCCCAAATAAAGGGGGTTAATGGTGCTGTCATTGTTGGGGATGATTCCCTGGTAAAAAGTAGCTCATGAGCCCCCCAAGAGTACCTGGGGATCAGGTTTCGTATTTCTCGGGGTATACCTATGCTCAGCGCCCGGTATCCTTCACTTGGAACGATCGTCCTTATCAAGTTGAGACGGTGTTGGGTGAGTGGAAAACTCCCGATTCGAAGATTTTCTTGGTACGCACCACCAGCGGTGAGGAATTTGAGCTTGTCCAAGAGCCCGAGGATTGATTTAGAGGTGTGGAGGGTTATTCAATGAAGCGAGCATTACTGGTCTTGATCATCATCCTGGCGATCTTGTTCAGGGTCTGGGCAAGCCAGCCGACATGGATTCAGTCGGATGAGAATTACTACATCAACATCTACCAGAACTACGTTGACCGGGGAGAGCTGACCCCTTACATGTGGCGTCTGGGAGGAGATACCAACATCATTGCTGGCTCCGGGACAGGCTACGGCATCTTTGTCCTGATCGGCTGGATGCGGATATTTGGCGAGTCGCTCTTCGGGGTGCGGATGCTGATGGTGCTAGCCGGGTTGGTCACGGCCTGGGTCTATTACCTGACGGCCAAGAAATGGTGGGGGAGCCAGGAAGCAGGGATTGCCGCACTGGTGTTTGGGTTGGTGAGCACGAGTGCCTTTTACACTCTGGTGGGGAGGATGGATGCGATCGGGATTCTGTCCTACAGTTTGCTTCTGCTGCTGCATATCACAGCTGTGCGCCAGGAGAAGAAATGGCCGCATTTCCTGGTAGGGGCGGCGGCGATCCTGACGACCGAATTCCATATTCT
>JARROY010000196.1:0-6573 GCA_037383445.1 Anaerolineales bacterium
CCCAATTCCGAACCGCTCGGCGCCTGCCAGTGGGATATGGCTATCATTAACGCTGGAACCGTAAGCTATGCCTATGCCACCGGGCAAGGCGTTACGGTTGGGGTGATCGACAGCGGGGTGGACATTGACCATCCGGATATTGCCCCGAACCTCGATCTCGACCGGTCGTGCTCGTTCATCTTCGATGACACCCCCACCGCCAATCCTGCAGAAATCGCCAACGGGGACTGCTCCAATAAAGAGGCCGTACGAGATCGAAACGGACACGGCACCCACACCGCTTCGACGATTGCCGCTCCTGTCAATGGTTTTGGCATTGCCGGGGTGGCGCCAGAGGCTACCATCGTAGCTCTTAAGGCTTGTACCGAGGTTGGTTACTGCTTTGCTGATTCGGTTGCAGCCGCGCTGCGCTATGCCGCGGATAATGATATTGATATTGTCAACCTGAGTTTATACGCTGATCCCTATCTCTATTACTGCAAATCGGAAGCTGAACAACGCGCCATCCTCTCAGAACTGGAAGACGCAGCCCGTTATGCCCGGCAAGAAGGTGTGTTGATCGTTGCCTCCGCCGGGAATGAAGTTGAAGACCTGCAGCATCCAGGCATCGATGAATCCAGCCCTGATTGGCCTCCTGGAAGTGCCGAAATTCGCGATGTGGAAAACAACTGTCGTGTGGCACCTGCCGAACTGCCCGGTGTGATGACTGTTTCCGCTACCGGGCCGATTGGCTATCCTGGCTACGATCTGTGGATTGCCGATTACTCCAGCGTAGGCATGTCCCGCGTGGATGTAACCGCCCCCGGTGGTGATTATTTCCGGGCAACTGGCACTGCCCAAGATGCTATATTGGCTGCCCTGTCTGGCACCAGCGATCCTGTCGAAGGCATCTGGGATTACTTTGATTTTATCGAACAGGTGGTACCAGCATATGATGGCCTCACAGTTCTGGCAGATGATGGTTCCCGGTTTGGATACCTGAACGGCACGTCCATGTCCTCGCCGCACGCCGCTGGTGTGGCTGCTCTGGTGAAGCAAAATCACCCAACCTGGGGTCCAGAAGCGATCAAAGCCGCTGTACAGCGCACAGCTCAACAGCTCGAATGTCCACCTGTACAGCTAAACGGCGATCCACGCACCTGCTATGGAGTAAATGGCCGCACATCTTTCTTCGGTCATGGATTAGTGGATGCTCTTGCTGCGGCTCAGGAGTAATCCGAAGACTTACTTGACTTGATGTACCTCTCACAGACATCGGCCGCAACCGGGGTATTAAATTTCAGGTTGCAGCTCTCATAATTCAAAAGCGCCATTGGAGAATTAGCTCCAGTGGCGCTTCTTTTTTAATCATCAAATCGCATCTTCTGACCGTTCAGCATTGTATTACCCGGTCCAGCGACCTCTCTTAATCGTACAAAACACCGGGCTAGCAGGTGTTACAATCCTGTAACATGGAGAAATCAAACTGCCACTCCAAGAAGACACTTTAGAACTACTCATTTGTTAAACTAATGGTAACTTTAAGTTGAAAATATGGAGATTTAAAATGCAAAAAAAGCTCTATCTGATTACCTTAGTTTTAATGTTACTGCTCACTGGCTGCGGCATGGTTGAAATCGGGTTTGAAACCCCACAACCATCTCTCGCTGCAGCCACCGACACCCCGGAAAGCACCCCGACCATGACGCCGGAACCTTTCACCTACAACGACCTTCCAGGTGGGACTTTGCTCGACCCATCCCTTGCCGGCATGGTCTATCAGAATGATCAGGGGGTGTGGGTGGTGGATTCAGCGGGGCAGTCCCGGTTCATCGGCGAGTCGAATACTTCCCCGGTCCTCTCCCCTGATGGCGAGCAAGTACTGTTCACCAGCGACGACGAAACAGTTCTCTGGCTGCGAGACATACCATCCGGTGAAACCCGCATCTTGGATGACACCCCAGGGAAGATTGGCTGCGAGACTTACCATCCGGTGAATCCCGCATCTTGGATGACACCCCAGGGAAGATGAAGCGTGAATATTCCTGGTGGCCGGCGCGCCCCAATGTGATCATTTACGCTTTGGTCGATCCATCTGATCCTTGGATGGGCACCTTGGGCGGTATGGACCTGGATACCGGCGAAACCTTCTTGTTGGATCCAAACAGTCCCAGTGAATACGCACTCTCACCCGACGGTGAAAGTATAGTTTTGGGTGCCCGTGAAAGTCTTCGAATTTACCATTGGGGTGGGGATACACAAATCATCGTCCCAGATGATTTTAAACTGGAAGGCTGGAATCTCACTCATGCCTCCTGGTCTCCGGACGGCACTAAAATCAGTCTATTCGGTTCCCGTTATAACGAAGCGGCGATAAAGACAGAGTTGATTGTTGCCATACTCGATCCTCAGGACAACAGCACCGCCATCATTTACTCTTACCAGGCAAACCTGGGAGGAGAGTATCCCTTTACGACCAGCTGGAGCCCGGATGGCCAGTGGATTACTGCGACCACCTTTGGCGAACTCGGCGGCAGATTGCCAGCCTTGTGGGTCTTTGCAGTAGATGGCAGCGAGAAATATCAATTCCCATATGGTACTGATCCTATCTGGAGCTCTGATGGAAGCCAGCTAATCTATTTGCAAGGTCCGGAACCAGACGCTGAAAACAGTTCTTACCTGGCCTACAACCTCTACCACGTTCAAATCGGTGAATGGCAGGCCCAGCAATTGCCCACTGCTCCCGGCAGTTCTCCACAGGACTGGGTCTCTGTGCCCTGAGGTTATCACCACAACCTAAATCTCAGAATTACCTAGAAATGAGTAGGGGCGTACGACCGTACGCCCCTACTGTTATATGCAAAAACCAGGAAGAATACATATTATTTCTTCCCGGTATTATTATTAAACCATTGGGCAGGGTAAAAAATACTTCGGCTGGGGTAAAAGTCATACTATACTAATAATGAGGCTAATCGCAAATGTTCGTAGGAAAGCAGGATGAAAATGACAACCAGTTTCAAACGACATGAACTTCCTATCGCGTATTCGATGATCGATGCGGCAAACCGCGTCCGACCCCGCAGAGATGGCCGTCACCCTTTCGACAAATTTTTCCTGCTTTGGACAGCTTTTAATGATATTTACAATGTGATTGCCGCGCGCGCTGGGCTCAGCACCCAGTTGATGTTAGACGAGGATGGCAAGGTTGAAACATACACGAACGGGAACGCAACAATTCCCAAAGTGATCCCGGTCAGCGAAAGTGAACAGATCAATCTGGCGGTGCAAGAATTGGACAGCAAGCTAAAACATACCCTGATCATGCATGAAAGCACCCATTTTTTCCTTAGTCGCACCCCATACTGGCAGGGGAAACCCATTGAGATGGATGCCTTTGGGCAAAAATTGAATGGAGTCCTCAATGTAAACCACACGACCCGTGCCGATTACCCTGTTTGGAGTCCGATAGACCGCCAAATTTATGACACTTATTTGGCAAACCCAGACAATGATAAGGATCGAACCTTTCTCGTAGGGCAAATTGTGAACTTGCTTCATACAGTGCGGTTGAATCTGGTTCACTTCAGTAAAAGTTTTGACGATGGAAATGATATTGCAGTTGCCCAGAATGCACTGCCCTTGCTTGAAATCATTGTGGGGTCATTTATCCAATAAACCGGCCTGAACAGAATAAAATTTCAAGCTACTGTAAATCCCAGAAGTTGCCAACATCAACAGGATGCGCAGTTGAATATTGAGTCCCTTTGCATTAAAATTAACATGAGGTTTTTATTTACCGAAGTCGAAATTTGGGAGACCTACAAAATCGGACAGGTCAGCAACCATCATGTTTCCATCCCCCTTTCATTAATGATTGAACCAAAATCCCGGCCATTTTAAGTCTCTGACAGACGCTCTCGCCGATAACAGGCTGAGAAAATCAAGAGGTACTCCCGCCACCCTTCTGAGGAGGAATCCTGAGATGTCGAGTAAAAAATTTGAGGTTGGCGATTTAGTTGAAATGATCTCGAAAGATTGGTCAGGGATAGTGGGGATTGTCTCTCAACCGATTACCGAACAACATCCCGGACACGTTTTGATTCACAAAGATGACTGCATTTTGGGTAGGAATACCACAATTGACGATGTCGAGTTGGCTGGAGAAACCAGCGAAGGGTTTGCTCAGCTTGGATATTTCCTCATCAAGCTTGGGAGTCATGTGATTGAAAAGAAATTGCTTATCTATCGAGGGTAGGATGGTGAAGGATGAATGACCGTTTTCGTCCGGACAGGGTAATAAAAACATCCTTTTCTAGATTTTCCTGCTACAATGGATTTGTCGATTCTTTGTGTTTTCTAACCCACTTTAAGAAGGAGGCTGTATGAACCTTGATAAAATCCGTGCGACCATGATCAGCAGTGTCTGGCAGGCCCTGGCACAGAGCGGGGTCGATCTTTCTGCCGTATCTGCCGAAGAGCAGGAAAAATTGGTCGCTAAAATTGCAGACACAGTATTGGTCACCATGGATCAGATCATGGGAGAAGAAATCCAGGAAACGCCGGAAGAACTCTCGACCAATGCTGATGAAACTGAAGAACGCGTGTTATGGGAAGGAAGGCCATTCCTTTCCCTTGTTGAGCATTACACCGTCACCACAGAACGTCTAAAAATTACCCGCGGTTTGGTCGGGCGCAAGGTGGAAAACTTCGAACTGGTGCGCATGCAGGATATTGACTATAAGCAGAATATCGGAGAACGCATTACCAACCTGGGTGATATCTTCATCAAGGGGCAGGATCCTTCAAACCCCGAGGTTGTGATGCGCAATATTGCCAAACCCGATGAGGTGTATGAGGTTTTGCGCAAGGCCTGGCTGGAAGCTCGCAAACGCCACGGTTTGCAGTTCAGAGAATTTATGTAAACCGATTCCCTAAAAATAAACCAGAGTTAGAACAGGGGCGCACGATTGTGCGCCCCTGCAACCATTAAGTTCTCAAAATATTTTCGGTTAATTCATCTGTTCAATCGCACTTATTTTTTCCCCAGACCGGCTGTGCAGCACCAAAAATCCAGCGATCGCCACAGCACAGCTCAGGCCGCAGGCAAACCATAACCATTCTGGGTTGGGACCATCCAGAATAGTACCTGCCAGTCCCGGCCCAACCATCGAAGGAATCACCCATGAGAAACCAAAGAAAGCCATATACCGGCCGCGTAATTTTGCCGGTGCAAAATTAGCCGCCAGTCCTTGAGCCGTCGGTAGACCAATCATCTCCCCAATTGTAATCAGCACCATTGCCAATAAGAACAATACATATCCCGAGACATAGCCGTACATACTCAGCCCGACCAGATAGAAAAAGGCGCCTAATGCCAATACCAGCATCGGCGGCCTACCCTTCATCCTGGATGTGATCCAAAATTGGAATAGGACTACCAAGCTGGCATTGACACTCATCATAGAGCCGTAGCCGCTCGCCGGAAGACCGTGGACATCTCTTAAATAGACCGATAGGGTGCTGTAGATCTGGCCATAAGCTAAGGTGCTGAAGATCAGGGAAACCACAAATGCGAGGAATAACCGGTCCTTAAGAATTTGGGTATAGCCCAAAAATGTCTGCAAAATAGTCTCCGGTTTTGATTCTTCGTCTTCCTCCGGTTTGGTCTCTGGTATGAAGCGGAATACAATTCCAGCCACGATCAGGCTGGTAATCGCATCTAAAATAAACAAGATTAGATAAGAATACCCCGCCAGGAAACCGCCCACTGTAGGTCCAATGATCCAGGACAAATTGGCAGCCATTCGCATGAATCCATACCCTTCTGCGCGTTGATCTTCCGGCAGCAAATCTGCGATCATGGCTTGGTGGGCTGGTCCGGCGATGTCTGAAAGCAATCCAACAAAAATCGCCAACACAAAGAAAACATAAAACTCGCTCACAAGGCCGAAGGCAATACTACTGACCGCACTGAAGACTAAGCCAAACAAAACCATCCCTTTACGCCCGAAACGATCTGTCAGGGCACCTCCCAGGAGGCTGCCGACAAAACCAAAAAGGGAAAAAGATCCAAGCAGGATCCCCGCCTGCGTCATACCAACTTCAAATCGCTGGGTAATATACAGCGAGAAGAAGGGGAAAATCATTGTGCCACCCAGGCGATCAATAAAGGCCGAAAGCACTAAAATCCAAAACTTTGGTGAAAAACGATGATACGTATCAGTAATCCGTTTAAACATTGCTCTTCCACTCACTGATTATCAACTGAAGAGTATAACCCAAGACCTAACCATCGAATCAATTCAATTCTCCCTGCCAGATTCGCTGCATTTCTTCCGATGTTTGCAGCAAATCCTCCAATTGTCCCTGGGATTCAATCCTTCCTTCCTTAAGCACAATGATATGGTCGGCGCGTCTGAGGGCAATCCGGCGGTGGGAGACGACCAAACAGGTCGCATCCTGCCGCTCAAAAACCCGCTCCCAAAGAGTGCGCTCGGTTTCTACATCCAGGGCACTTGAGAGGTCATCAAACACCAAAAGTTCTGGCTGGCGCACGAACATCCGGGCAGCCGCAGTGCGCTGCATTTGCCC
>JARROY010000197.1:0-4847 GCA_037383445.1 Anaerolineales bacterium
CGGTTATTGGGGCATGTGAGCGGTACTCTATCGATATGGAATCAAAAAAGAGACCAGCATTGCTGGTCTCTTTTTTGTTATAACATAAAAGTAGGAGCGTACGGCCGTACGCCCCTACTACCTGTTTCTGCTTCTCGATCTAGTGAAGAATTTTTACATGGATCTGGTCAAACGATGAACTTGCCGTTCTTATACACCACTTCTCCATCCACCAGAATCTCGGAATCCTTGCGCATGTCGCAGATCATGTCCCAGTGAATCTGGCTCTTGTTCTGGCTGCCGGTTTCAGGATAACCTGCCCCAAGCGCCATGTGGAAAGACCCCCCAATCTTCTCGTCGAAAAGGATGTTGCCGGTGAACTTGTTGATCTCGAAGTTGAGACCGATGGCAAATTCGCCCACGTAGCGGGCGCCCGGGTCGCTGTCGAGCATGCTCAGCAGGAAATTCTGGTTGGTTTGAGATTTGGCATGCAGCACCCGGCCTTCCACAAATTCAAGTTCGATGTTTTCTACCACCCGGCCCTGGATGATGGAGGGATAGGTATAACGCACCCAGCCGTTTACCGAGTTTTCCACCGGGCCGGAGAAAATCTCGCCATCCGGCATATTGCTCTTCCCGCTGGCATTAATAAATTTGCGCCCTTTAATCGATAAGCGCAAATCTACGTTGGGACCGCGCAGCACAACCTTGTCCTTGCCCTCAAATATTTGGGCGTAGTGAGCTTGGTCTTGTTCGACCTTCTCCCAGAAGCTGACCGGGTCGTCGGTATCGGCATGCATGGCGCTGTAAACGAAATCCTTATATTCATCCAGGGACATCCCGGCATCATCGGCATAGCCCTGGGTGGGGTACAGCGTGGTGCACCATTTAAACTCCCCGGCCTGCCCGCGGCGCATTTGGGCGGCGAGGATAGAGGAATTTGCCCGATTGACCAAGGCCTGCTTTTTGGGGTCAACATCGCTGAGATGTTTGGTGTCTGTCAGGGAGTGCAGGCGGATGCGGGCTTCGAAGTTATCGTAGGCTAATTTTAGAAATTCATGGGTCTGGAGCAGTTGGGCTTCCTTGGCAAATTTGTAAAAAGTGGCTTCTTCTCGAGGCAGCTTGGTAAGGAGGTAAGGATAGCCGCCGCTCTCCAAAACCCGTTCGATTAGGGCTTCCAGCATTGGTTCGGCGGCAGTTGTCGCCTCGATCACGACCCGGTCTCCTGGTTGGATATCGGTAGAGTAATTGACCAGGATATCGGCGTGTTTCAGCATTCTTGGGTCTGTCACTAGGATCTCCTTGGGGTTTTTTTGTGGTTGTGGGAGTTGAATTATAACAAAAAAATCAAGATAAAATTTTGAGCTTTTGTTAGTTTGGGGATAGTAGAAGAGCTTATTTGAGGATGTATCCAAGCCCCAAGACGCCGGGACCGGCATGAGCACCCATTACAGGAGTAAAATCGGTGAGCATGATATGTTCGGGATGAAAGCGATCCTGTGCGTGCTGTTTGAGTTCTTCGGCCTTATCCAGATCATCAGCATGCATCACAGCCACTTGGGCGGGTGTTCGGTCACCAATCATGTTGGCCATACAATCCACGATCTTATCGATACACTTTTTCTCCCCCCGCAGATTGCCCAAAGGGGTCACGAGCCCCTCTTTATCAATGGTGATGATCGGTTTGATTTTGATCAAGTTTCCGGCCAGGTAGGCGGCTTTCCCGATTCGCCCACCGCGGGCAAGGTAGGTTAAGGTCTCTAGCATTGCCAGGAAGCCGACTTTCGTCTGTTTTTCGCGGGCAGTCTCAATGACGCTTGCAAAATTCGCACCATTCTGAACGGCGCGGGCAGCTGCAATCGCAATAAATCCCTGGGCGATAGTCGCCGTCCGGGTATCCATCACGACCACCTTTTTTTCAGGATATTCTTGCTCAATTTGCAGGGCTGCTTTGGAGGCCGTGCTGAAAGCACCGCTTAATTCTGCGGAAAGGGTAAGGTAAAGGATGGACTGGACGTCATTATGCAGGTATTGATTAAAAATGTTGATATATTCCCCCATTGAAGGGTGAGACGTTCGGGGCGTAATTGGTTCTGTGCGCATACGTTGGTAGAGTTCTGCGGGAGAGATGTTTACTCCATCCCAATATGATTTGTCTTCAATGATGATTGAGAATGGAATGACTCCGATATGGTATTGTTTGGCCAGGTTTTGGGGGATTTGGGCAACACTATCCGTCAAAATCATCACATCAGACATTTCTAATCGCTCTCCTTTAACAGAGATGAAATCCAATTAACTGCCCTATAAAAATTCAAGCATACTTGGAAGCCCATGTCAACCATTCTCAATCATAGAAAACCACCTATTTTCTATTGCCGATTTTGAATGGGATGGTAAACTTCCGCCTTTAGAAGCAAAATTATGATCAAAACAATAAAAATTCTTTCAACTGTATTGGTGGGTGTGTCGACGCTTTTAGTCAGCAGCCCAACCGTGGGGGAAATTTTAGCCACCATGGCCCCTATTTATCCAAAAAAGGATGAATATTTAGCCGATCGAGTAGGCATTCCTTTCGAAGAAGTTTCCTTCCAGTCGGTGGATGGAATCTCTCTCCAAGGCTGGTTTTTTCCGGGAGAAAAGGCAGACAGTCCAGCGATCCTTTATGCTCCGGCCACTTCAAAAGACCAGCGTTCCGGAATTTCTCTGGTAGCCCCTTTGCAGCAGGCCGGCTACCATGTGCTGCTTTTCAGCTACCGCGGTCACGGAAATAGTGAAGGGAGCCGATTTGGGTTTACCTATGGCGCTCAGGAAAGCAAGGATATCGATGCGGCGGTTTCTTTCCTCTCTGAAACCAAAGGGATCGAAAAAATCGGGGTCATCGGCCATTCCGCTGGTGCGGCATCCGCGATCCTCAGCGCAGCCCGCAACTCAAGGATCGGGGCGTTGGCTGCTGTTGCGCCGTTCCCATCTGTTGAGGAAATCTGGTACGCCAATCGTCCTAAAATCCTTCCTGAGGCATTGTTTGAACTGACGCTCAGGTTTGCAGAGTTCCGTAAGCAATTTTCCCGCAGCCAGGTCCGCCCGCAAGATGTGATTGACCAAATCTCGCCGCGCCCGGTCTTGTTAATTCATGGCTCGAACGACCGGCGGATTACCCAGAAGCAGGCCTTCAATTTATACCAAAGCGCCAGCCAGCCAAAATGTATGTGGTTGGTGGATGGCGCCAGTCATGGGGAGGTGCGCTCCCCCTTGCTGGAAGATCAAATCCAAAATCTGATTTCCTTTTTCAACGAGGCTTTGAAGAATATAGCCCAGCCAAATTGCGGGTTGATCCACAAAAAATTATAACTTTCGGTCGAGCCACTCTTGATGGGAGCGGATGTCCCTATCGTAGAAAAAACGGCGCAGGAGCACCTTCCGCCGCTCTGTCTGGTCTTCCGGCAGAGGCCTTCGGTTGGCTTCTAATCGTTTGATGAGTGTGATGATGACCATTGCTGCGGCAGCCAAATTGAGAACCGCGGGACCACTCATCACATGGTTAAACACAGGCAGCAAGACCAAACCGGCCAATGCCCACGGAGCTGAATCACCTAAAAAGAATCCGATCGCCAGAAACGCCAGCAGCCAAGCAAATCCCCAGGGATAAATGACAAACACTGTGCCTAAGAATGGACTCAAACCGCGCCCGCCTGTAAATCCTAGATACAAAGGCCAGTTGTGCCCCACAAGGGCGGCAATACCTGCCGCCACGGCTGTCATGTCTCCCAATCCGAGCTCTAAGCCTACCCAGGTGGGCAGGGCGGCTTTGAAAATGTCAAAAATCCCCACCGGGAAAAGCGCCCACCGGGCGACATGCTCCCAAACCATCGACCCGCTGACCGTCCCACTGCCATACTGCCGTAAATCAATCCCCTTAACCCATTTGCCAGCCAGATAAGCAGACGGGATTGAACCGATAAGATATGCGCCTACAATCAAAACAACAGCCGGGAGCCCCATTGAATATCCACCATCTTTTCTAATTACTACCTGTTAACCTCATTGTACAATAAATAAAACCCACCCGGTTCGTTCTTTTAGATGAGTGGTGATTTTTGTGGGTATTCTCATTTCCCTCAGTGGTCGAGTAGGCGATCTTTTTGCTGTATCGAGACCACACCAATGAGATTTCATCCTTTGGTCTCGATACGCCCCGAAAAATGCACTCGGGGCGCTCGACCAACAGGTTGTTCATTTCAAATAGAACCTTAATTTACCCCTGGAATCTATCACTACCTTTATTCTTGAAGTCATCCGCAGCCCTATACTTGCAGGATTAACTTATTGGGCGTTGTGAACTCAGAATTTTTTAGATACCTCAACCTGAAATCAGGCAGTTTCCAACAGCTTTTTTAGGGTTTGGTTGTCTTCTTTCATGCTGGTTTCGAGCTGTTTCTTTACGGCTCCCCCGGCTAACTTAAAAAAGCCGCCGGGTTCCGCTTCTACAATGGTGGTCATTTTTGTGCCGCCGCCGACAGCTTCATAGGTCACTGTAACCTCATATGGCACTGGCCCGGTGAGTGTTTTGGCAGCCCACAGCTTGTTGGCTTCGAGTTGGGTGATTTCCAGCGTCGTGCGCATATCACGCCCCATGAATTTGCGTACCTCGGTATATTGGCTGCCGACGGACTGTTCCCCCTCATATTCAACCGAGTCGACCCCGCTTTGCCATTTGGTCGAGGTTTCCGGATTGGTGACATACGCAAATACGGTTTCCACGGGTTGATTGATGGTAATTGAACTTTCAACTTTAATCATGAGATACTCCTTTTCTATGAGAGGCAACGCCTTGTACGTATAGATAAGTTCCCGCTGATAAAAATCCG